>NZ_RQFW01000012.1:0-300000 GCF_004770145.1 Leptospira bourretii
GTAGATTTTCTCCCCAAGACTTTAATTTTGGATGTCCACTGGCAACCAGCGCATCCAGGGTTTCTGAAAATATTTCTAAAATTCAAGAAATATTGATCCAAATCAAAACGGAAGTTCCAAACCAATCTCAGTACAATCGTTTTTACTGTCCTATGGTAGATAAATCTTGGTTAATGACGGGAAGAGAAGTTAAAAATCCCTATGCTCCCGAAATGAGAGACTGCGGAGAATTATTACAATAGTTTATGCCAAAGTGTTTTCTAGGTACATCTTTATATGAAGCCTGCCCTCCAAGTTGCAGGCATTCATTCGCTAAACAAGACGTAGATGAAGATTGTATTGCCAAAAATAAATTAGAAGCATTTTTACAGGATAGAGTAACCTTTAAAATTGGATTTTCTGCATTTTCACAAATTCCGGCAAAAACCCTAGAAAAATTCATTTGGACATCAAAAGACAATTTAGAATTAATTTCCTATTTTCTGTATATTGGTGAACCAACACTTGTTCGTGAAATCATCGAATCTTTTTCTAACCACACATTAAGTTATCTTTTTAAGTGTGATTTTGAAAATTATATGAACATTCGAGAATCCATCAAAAGAGAAAAATCCGTAAAACATATGTTTGATATTCGAAGTTTCAAATATTGGACATTTGTTAGTTATTTGAGGATCTGTGATTTAATTCAATATTTTGTTCGTTATCTCAAAGAACCAGAGTATGCTTGCCAGTTTATCGTGATTTTACCTTCGGAAATAGTTTCCAACCTGAACAAATATACTGGTTTGGATTTTGAAGAAGAAAAAACTTTATACAATGCTTTGGGTGATTCCATCTACGAATTGCCATTACAATCGCCTAAAATTTATGAACATATGATGCAATTGTTTGCAGATGATCCAGAAGTTTCAATTATCCTTTCCACAATGGAAGGTCTCATTGAAAGACAACAGTTGATTTTGGAAACCACGGACAAACTAATCAACTTCATTGGAGAACACCGAATTGATAAAAACTTCCAATTTATTTTTTCTGAAATGGCAGGAATGGAAATTGGTACCGCTTCCGAAATTTTAAACCAATTGTTAGAAAGAAAAATGATCACTCCATCTCAAAAACAAATGATTATCGATTTTCTTAACACTGGAAAATTAGAATTATAGAATAAACTAACCTTCGCTAGTTTATTCTATATCTTTGAAATCTTTAACCTGCAATTTTTATTTTTTTTGCTAAATAAACGCTAAACAACAAACTAAATACAGAAATCATTCCCACCAGTTCATAATTCACAAGTTGGTTGTCAGCTGATTGCACCAAAATAAGTCCTGCAATGTATGAAGCGGCTCCTGACGAAATTTGTTGGATGGCAGAATTCACAGACATAAAACTCCCACGAATCCTTGGTTCAACTGCAGAAGTAATCATAGCAAATGCAGGAACCATCCTTCCCGAAACCAAAATCATAAATAAAGTTGTGACTGTGAGCACTACAGGCAATGAAGTTTTTGTTAGAGTCACAACAATCACAATAGGAATAACGGCAATGATGGAAATGATTTGGTAAATTTTTAGTTTTCCGTATCTGTCTGAGAGTTTTCCAATAAATCGGCTTGTAAAAAAAGTAAAAAGTCCTCCAAAAAAATAAATATAAGGAAGCTCACTTACCGCTAAACCAACGTTAGAAACTAAAAATGGGCTAAGGAAAGGGATAACCGTAAATCCACCAAACATCAAAAACACCATAAAAATGAATGGGGCCATATGGTCTTTTTTCACAATTACTTGTTTTAAAGATTTTAACTGCGATTGTTTTGGGTGAACATCAGAATCCAAATGATAACGAATGGATGGTAGTACCTTATAACCGATAGGCAAAATTAAAAATCCAGCAATCGCCAAAGATAGGAAAGGGAAATGCCATCCAAACTTATTGGCCAAAGATAAACCAATCGGAATTCCAATCACAGATGCGACAGAAAAAGAACTCATCACAACACCTGTGGCAGTTCCTCTTCTGAATACTGGAATGATATCTCCAATGATGGAAAGAACAGTGGCTCCAATCATTCCCCCAAATCCGCCGGCGACAACTCTTGCAAAAAGTAAAAATCCATAGTTAGGGGCAAACGCACAAAGTAATGTCCCAAAAGAAAACCCAAAGAACAAAACAAGAAGGCTCATTTTGCGATCATAAGAATCTAAAAATAAAGCACCGATGAGTCCAAAAACTCCAGCACTGATGGAATAAGAAGAAACAAGCAAACCAAATGCCGCCGAATTAATTTTGAAACTCTCCATAAAAACTGGTCCGAGTGGCATCATGATGACAAAATCAAGTATGTGTAAAAATTGGAGGGCAGCTAGGATAAAGATGATGGCTCTTTCTTTTTGGATGGTATGAAGCGGATGGGTAAGAGGTTGGCTCATAAAACTAATATTGACCAGGCATTCAAAATTTCCAAAACTATTTAGTTTCGAATTGCCAACTTTTGCATTCAGTCATAAAATTCCATCTATGAAATACGCGTTAATTACAGGTGCTTCCACTGGACTGGGAAAGGATTTTGCTTTGGCTTTAGCGGAAAAGGGTTACACCCCCGTTTTAGTTGCAAGGAGTGCTGATCGACTGAAAGCATTGGCTACAGAAATCAAAACCAAATTCGGCTTACAAAGTGTCGTCATAGCCCAAGATTTGGCCAAACCCAAATCGGCAGAGGTTCTATACAAAGCGGTTAAAAAACTAAAATTGTCGATTCATTGTTTGGTGAACAACGCCGGTTTTGGTCTGAACGGAGAATTCCATAAAAATTCTTTTGAAAGTGAATCCCAATTGATCCAATTGAATGTCACAACACTCGCAGAACTTTGCCATTTCTTTTTGCAAGATATGGTAGCAGCAAAAGATGGATACATTCTGAATGTTGCCTCCACTGCGGCTTACCAACCGGGTCCACTGATGTCGAATTACTATGCATCAAAAGCTTATGTTCTTTCACTCAGTGAAGGACTTGCTGAAGAAGTAAGGGATTATGGTGTTACAGTTACTTGTTTTTGCCCAGGACCAACTCAGACTGAATTTTTTGAAAGAGCAAATATGACCAAAATCAATTTAGTAAAGTCATCCTTTCTCATTATGAAATCTAGAGAAGTGGTTGATATTGGACTCGATGCTTTATTCAGTAAAAAAGTGATCAAAATTCCTGGTTTCGCTAATTTTCTATTGGCACAGTCGGTTCGGTTCTCACCAAGATTTCTCGTTCGTAAAATTGCAAAATATTTGCACCAAGCAGGGTAAATTTGGCCGAATTTTCATTTTCAAACAGATTTCATTTGTTAGGTGATTTGGATACAGAAAACCAAATCTATCAAACAAAACAAATTCTCGAAAACTCTGGAAATGAAATCTTAGATCTCACCAATTCCAATCCTACCAAACTAGGGTTGGAATTTCCTCCTTCTGCTTTATCTCATATATTCTCTAATTTGGATAGTAGCCTATATGAACCCATTGCAGAAGGATTGGAATCAACAAGACAATCCATTGTTTCCGAATATGAAAAAAGAGGGATCCCGATCCAAACATCGGATCTAATTCTGACAGCTAGCACTTCAGAGGCATATTCGTATTGTTTTAAACTTTTTACAAATCCCGGGGATGAAATCCTCACGCCAAACCCTGGTTATCCTCTGTTTAGTTTTTTAATTGGCCTTGAAAATCTAAAAGAAGTACACTACCCCCTCAAAGAAGAAAAAGAAACAGGAACCTGGACTTATTCTGCCGAAGCTATTGCCAACTGTATTAGTACAAAAACAAAACTCATAGTCCTTGTGAGTCCGGCAAATCCCACAGGATCTCGAACGACTGCAAAGTTCTGGAAAGAGTGGGAGGAATTAGGAATTCAAATTCCTGTTTTAGTGGATGAGGTTTTTGTGGGTTATGAATTTTCCGGGGAACCACACCAAATTCCTTTATCACCAAAATTTCCACTTTTGGTATGCAATGGTTTATCCAAAATGTTAGCTCTGCCAGGACTCAAACTTGGTTGGATCCTAATCAAAAGTCCAGAACCCTCTCGATCTCAAATTTATAAAAAAATAGGATTTATTGCTGATACTTATCTTTCCGTCAACTCCCCAGTCCAACTTGCCACACCGGAACTCATCCCCTGGAAAACAATGGTGCAAAATCGTATTCGAACAAGAATTATGCGAAACTTGAACAATTGTATTTCTTTTGCAGAAGAATGTTCCAAAGTTCTAAATTCACCAGGTTTTGAAGCCGGTTGGTATTTTTTATTTGAATTTGATTTAGAAAAGAAGGATGAAGATTTTGTTTTAGAGATTTTGTCTCAAACAAAGGTATTTTTTCATCCTGGTTCTTGGTATGGACTTTCGCATAATCGTTGTTTTCTTATCGTTAGTCTAATTTCCGATGAAGAAACATTACAACGTGGGTTAGAAACTCTTCAGGTTTATCTCAAATAATCAATGATGGCTGTTTTTTGGGCCAAGGCGTCAGCCTTTCCTAATTCGAAAGTTTCTCTGACACCTTTTGGATTGGTATAATCAAAAGAAGTAATCGGCAAAGGTTTTGATGGGGTAATCAAATAAGATTTTGCCAATAGTTCTGGGTCTTTGCCTACGATGGTATTTTGTTCATAGTGAATGCCAATGATTTTTGCGTTAGGCGAAAAAGTTTCAATGACCATATTATTTGTTAGTCCCCCATCCAAATAATATTCATCATCCACGGATTGAAAGTCGACGATAGGGGGAATGGATGAAGAGTTCATAATGAATTGTTCTATGGTTTCGGGATTTACAAAGTCTTTCTCGGTAAAATCAACGTCTTCCATATTCCATTTTTTGATCATCTCAGCTGTTCGATTTGCCGGGATACCTTCTGACCGGTCCCGATCATCCAAAATAAAAGCTCGACCCGTTTCCGAAATCAATCGCGCCAATCGAAATTTATTTTTTAAAGAATCTTCTTTCGGATGTGCTTTTACCGAATGGATCCACACTTTTGCACCGGATTCTAGAACTTTATCAAACTTCATTCCAAACCGAATGGTTCGGCGATACATATCCTCATGAGGAAAAGTGGATTCTCCTCGTAAAAGATTAGAAAAATGGAAATTCCTTGAGTTTCGTTTTGTGATTTCCTCAAAGTATTCAACCGATTCTTCTTCTGTTTGGGAAAGAATACACAAGGCCATGGCGGCACCAGCGGATACACCCGATACTTCTGTGAATCTTACTCCCCATTCACGAAGGGTTTTCCCCACTCCCAAAGCATAAAATGCCTTACAACCACCACCAGCGATGGCAAGAGAAGCATCATAAGATGGAAAAATTTTAACTAGTGTTTGTAATACTTGTTCTCTAACGCCCATACGATCGACAAATTCTAATCCCCTTCCCAACGAAAGCATAGAGTATTATTCTCACCTAAAAATCTGTCAAAATATAAACTTGCACGACAATCATCTTCTGTCGCAAGAAAGAAATCATAACCACCAGCTGGGTATTTGATTTTACAACATCCCTTTTTGTCTTTTCGTTCGGGTGGTTGGCGAACCGATTTATCTTGGCCTTTCAAATCTCCAAGAGTGGGAGGTAATTCCTGTCTCGAATCAGCAAAACTTTCAGAAACAATCATAACACAGAAAAAAAGATAGATCAGAATCGTTCGCATTCTGTAAAAATAGACTTGGTTAATGGTACACAAGTTCGGCGATTCCTAAAAAAGTCATGAATTAGGTTCAATCGTACGAAATGTATTTCTTATGGATAGGAAATATTTTTCTTTACCCATTTGTTTGCTCTTTTTATACTCTCCCCACTAAACATCCTTTGGGGACACCAATGAATAACACAAGACTACAATACCACGCTACGGGAGGACAGCTCTTCGTAATTTTACTGAAGAATATGTTTCTGACCGTTGTAACTTTGGGGATCTATAGCTTTTGGGCAAGAACCAATATACAAAAATTCATGGCAGAAAATTTAGAATGGGCAGGAGAACGTTTTTCCTTCCACGGAACAGGAAAAGAAAGGTTCATTGGTTTCCTTAAAGCCTTAGGAATTTTCATCGTTCTGTACATTGGAATTTATATCATTCAAACCATCCTCAACTACATTCCCATCCCTTATTTCGGAATGATTGTAGGTTATCTCTTGACACTTGGAGTTTTTCTTGCTCTTGTCCCTATCATTGTCGTGGGTGGAAGAAAGTATTTAACTTCTCGCACGGGTTACCGTAACCTTCGATTTGGCTTCGATGGAAAAATTTTAGAAGTCGCAAAAATCTATGGTAAAGGAATTCTTTTAACAATTGTTACGTTAGGGATTTACTACCCATGGTTCTTTGCGGAAAAAGAAGCCTACATCCAAAGCAAAACAAGATACGGAAATACAAACTTCGGATTTTCAGCGGAAGGTAAGGAAATCTTTTTTTTGTATTTAAAGGGTTTTCTCTTGAGCATTGTGACTTTCGGAATTTACTATTCCTGGTTTTTAGCCGACATCCAAAACTATATTTGGAACAGAACAAGCTTTCAGGGAAAAAAATTCAGTTCTGACATCACTGGTGGAAAAATTTTCGTAAATTTTATCATCGCCTATTTAATCATCCTATTTACCTTAGGGATAGGATTTGCATGGGCTGTAGTTCGTTTGACCAAACTCTTCCTTGAGTCGGTAAGTTTGGAAGCTGAAGTTGATTTCTCAACTATTTCTGCACAAACAGATACAACAGCAAATGCGACTGCGGAGGGATTGGAAGCACTAGCCGAAGCACTGGAAGGCTTCCTTTCATAAACATTGTTTCAAAATCAAACATTCACATCCCGATATTTTAACGGAGTATCAGCAGTCCCTGAGGAAGGGACTGTTTTGATTCACGGCCAAACCATTGATTTTTCATCTGCAGACACAGCCCACAAGCTAAACGTATCTCAATTTACTGAATTTGCACTAACGCATAAAGGTTGTAAGTTGGTTTTGCGTCCCGATGAAATTCGAGAAAGTCCAGTATTAGAAATCATTTGCCCAAAAGACGACGCAAAAAAGTTGGAATCACTTTGGATCCAATCAAAGAAAAACCAAAGCCACTCTCATGCGTTTTTTTATTCCATTAGAGAGATGAACCCAATAGTACTCGGGATTCTATCGATTGCCATCGTAGCCTTGATTGGCTTTTTTTATTTTAAAGGTTTGGAACTGGTGGTCAACCTGATTCCTATCTCTATGGACAAGTCACTGGGAGAATCAGTACAACTGAAGATGGATGCCCAGTTTCAAGAATGTAATACAAAAGCTACCGACAAGTTCTTTGCCGAAGCATTAAAAAAAATCGTACCAAAAAATAGTCCGCACCAATTCAAGGTCTCAGTGATTGGATCAACCATCCCCAATGCCTTTGCACTTTCCAATGGAAGAATTTATTTTTTTTCTGGATTGTTAAACGATGCTAAATCGCAAGAAGAAGTCATCGGAGTTCTAGCACATGAAGTAGCTCATGTGGAAAAAAGACACCATATGCGAAATCTTGTAAAGGCTGGTGGAACATCGCTTGCCATCTCTTTAGTGGTTGGACCTGGTTTAGGAAATATGGAATTTCTGGAAACATTTACAGAAATTGGCTCCACAATTCTGGTACTAAAGTTTTCAAGAGATTTCGAAACAGAAGCAGACATAACTTCTATTGAATACCTCAAAAACCAAAACCTTTCCCCATCTGGTCTCCTAACATTCTTTAAGCGAATGTCAGAACTTGAAAAAGAAATTACGAAGTCAGAAAAAAATCCACCGGATGCAAATGCCAAGGATGACCAAGTGGTTACATCGTCCATTACGGATTTTTTAAGTACACATCCAGCAACAGATGAAAGAATGAAAACTTTGGAAAAATTGATTCAATCAGGAAAAAAAGGTTCCGTCAAAAAAATAGTTTCTGACCAAACCTGGAAAGAAATTCAATCGGTTTGTTTTGATTTTAAAAAATCCGATTCTAAATGATTGTAAATTTGGCGGAGAGTTTCGCTTAAGCTATGTTTGTTTTTCCAGCCAAGTGATTTTAGTTTAGAATTATCTCCATAAACTTTGGATGTTTCGGATGCTCTCACGCGCCCGGCATCCACTTCAAATTTGATTTCATGACCTGAAATTTTTACTAACTCTTCTACCATATAACGAATACTTCGTTCTTCCCCAGAGCAGATATTGTAAATTTCACCCGATTCCCCTTTTTCTATTAATGTCAGATACCCACTAATGATATCTTCCACATGAGAAAAATCACGAGTCGGTGCCAAATCGCCGACAGAAATCGATGATTTTCCAAAGTGTTTCGCTTCAATGATTTGAGAACAAAAATTAGGGATGACAAACTCTTTACGTTGCCCAATTCCAATATGGTTGAAAGGACGAGCAATGACAATGGAAACGAAGGGACTATATGCAGAATACTGACGACAATAGGATTCGGCTGCTAATTTACTTCCTGCATAAGGATTGACTGGATTAGGCAAAAGAGATTCTTTCAACGGTAGAAGAGATAGGTTTTGTTTTCCGTAAACATCAGCTGAAGAAACATACAACATTTTGCATGGTCTTTGCATCCGATGTAAAATTTCGATTAAATTCAGAGTACCACCCACGTTGATTTCTTCGGTCTCCCAAGGATTTTCGATGGCAATCGGAACAAAGGCTTGGGCAGCCAAATGGATGAGGATATCTGGTTGAACCTCTTTTAAATTTTTTGCAACAACCTCTCGGTCACGAATATCACCTTGAAAACAATGGATTTGGTATTCACCAAGCGATTCTAGAGCAGGAAGGAGGTAACTACCGACAAATCCAGTGGCTCCGGTGACTAAAGTTTGTTTTTTTTTCATAGAAAAGGGAAATTTCCGATTCGGCTCTAAGATTTAGTTGCCATTCTTCCAATTTTTCAAATCCTCTCAACAAAAGAAAGAAAACTGTGGAAGACAAAAAGAAATTCAATCCATCCCCCTTTGTCGAAGTCCGAGATCCACAGTTGAATGTATCGGAATTGGTCCAAAAAATCGAATCCAAAATCCCATTGGATCCTGGACAAACTCCAAATTGGAAAGAACTCACAAAGATCAGTTACAAGCCGGAATCCCCACAAGGGTTTCGCAAATTTGATCCGGCAGGAACAGCCCATTTATTCGAAAAAGGGATTTCCAGCCCCAAGTTTTCCAATCCCAAATTTTGGTTTATTAAAGGACCTATTAAATATATCGTTAATCGCCTAATATCTGTTTACGGACTCATCGACAAAAAACTATCTGAAAATAGAATTCGTGCTTTTTTTTCAGTTCTCCATGAATTAGTTCGATTAGGTAGACGAATCGAACAAATTGAAAATCGGTTTGATGGATTTTACCGTGATCATCTCCTAAATGATTCTTCTGAAGAGTTGCCTAACTTTGGTTGGGCGGTCAATTCTTACTTTATCGATGCCGGTTCCAACTCAACTTGGAAAGTTGCATTAGAAGATATTTCAAAGACAAAGGGAATTACCGTTTTATTTCCAGAGTGGGGAGATATTTTAAAACAACTTTCCATTTTGAAAGTTCCTTTTCAATGTTTCACATCTCATGAAAGTGAATTTCAATTCATCCAAAGTAGAATTACAGCAACAGTCCAGTTAGAAAAAAAACTTTTTCCCCTTAACCAAATTCTGAAAAAAACGGACGTATTGGTTTACTTACCTTTAAATCGATTTCCATCGTTTTGGATTGAAAAAATTTTTGCAGAAATATCAAATTCTTTATCTAGCGGAAACCATTTGTATTTTTCCGTTTCAACAAAACCAAGTGAAACCAATCGACCCTTCCGAGATCTTCAAGTTTCAGAAATTGACTTAGATCGTTTGCCGAGTTACTTAGAAACTCTCGGCTTCAATCAAGTCCGAGATCTTTCCACAACGGAAGATACAAAAGTATACAAGTATACAAAATTTGATAAATGAATGTTTTTCAACATTTAGATGAACTGAAGGATTCAGATGGAGTTGGAAATGATGCAATTGGACTTGCAGAAGTATTTGCCTCACTTGGATACAAATCACATTTCATTACCAGATTACCAAGAAAGGGAAAACCATTAAACAGCCAATTTCATCTTGTAAACTCTTTTGATTTTCCAACAAGCGAAGAAGATATTCATATTTTACACTATGGTGGGGCAGGTTATCCGTATTTTCTTTTTCAAAACTTACCCGGACGGAAAATATTAAGATTTCACAATATAACTCCCGCTAGTTTTTATAAAAATACAACTACTCCTGAAATTCATTCAGCAATGGAAAAATTTGAATCTCTTTCGTATTTAGAAATCGCAAGTTTGTCCATCTTTTGTGATTCGATTTGGTGTGATTCCGAATTTAACTTCCAAACAATTTCAGGATATCAATTCAAAAATCCTTACATCATCCCTATTTGCAAATTATATGAAACGAATTCTAATTTAGATACAGGGATAAAAAACCATTCTTTGGTTTTTGTAGGACGTTATTCTCCACAAAAAAAATGGGAAGACCTGATCGAACTTTTTTCATATTGGGTCGAGGAATTTCCAGATGCCCAGTGTTTGTGTTTGGGTTCTGTGATTGGTGCTTTTGATGGATACTTTGATAAGCTAACAAATATTGTGCGAATTAAAAAATTAGAAGGAAAAGTTCTTTTTTTAACAGGCAAGTCTGACCTAGAAGTAATCTCAATCCTCAAGGAATCAGCTGCTTTTGTTTCGATGAGCGAACATGAAGGTTTTTGTTTGCCAATTTTAGAAGCCTTTGGTTGCGGAATCCCAGTTTTTGCTTATTCAGCTGGCGCTATTCCGGGGACAATGAAAGGTGCTGGTTTTCTTTTTCAAACGAAAGATTACCATTCTCTTCTGCTAAAACTAAAAGAGAATTTATACCAAACAGACAAATTACATTCTTTGATTGAAAATCAATACAAAACATTGAAATTTTATAACCAATTTCCATTCCAAGAAGTGATTGATAACATTCTTAAATCAGGTATCCAATGAATATACATCAATTTTCCGCAGGATTCCAGTTAGGTGATGCAATTTCCCAGGAAATGTTGGAGATCAAACGATTACTATCCAAAGAAGGATATAATGGAAAAATATTTGCTGAAAACGTATTTTCACATGATCGAAAATATGCAGAAAAACTAACCAAAGCGAACATCAAACCAGATGATGCTCTGGTATACCACCATTCCATTCATAGTGAAGCTTTAGAATTTATCTTAAAATTCCCAAACCGAAAAATTCTGATTTATCACAATGTAACTCCTGAAGATTTTTTTACAGGTTATGATCTTAAATTTTCTTATTTGCTACGCAAAGGTAGAGAGGATTTAGAAATGATTCGTGATATCTTTCATCATTCATTTGCCGTATCAAACTTTAACTTGTTAGAACTCCAAGAACTTGGATTTAAAAATGCAAGATTACTTCCTCTGCACTTGAACTTTCAAAAATGGAAAGATGTTCCTAGAGATCTTAAATTAAAAACATTTGCCTACCCTTCCTTTTTATTCGTAGGCCGCATTGCTCCAAACAAAAGACAGGATGATTTGATTCGGTTTGCAAGAACTTGGAAATCAAAAATGGGAAATCAGTTTTCTATGCGAATGTTAGGTTTTTGTAATCCAAACCAACAATCTTATTTAGATGAATTGAATTTTATGATTCACCATTTGGATCTTTCTGAAGAAGTAAAAATTATCTCTTATGTAGATGAAACTATGTTAAAGAAAATCTACTCTGAAAGTAATATGTTTTTGTCTATGAGCGAACACGAAGGATTTTGTGTCCCACTAATGGAAGCAATGTATTTCCATTTACCAGTGGTTGCCTTTGCAGCAGGAGCAATTCCTGAAACATTAGATCATTCAGGAATTCTTTTTGATTCTAAAGATTTTGATTCACTAGTTCCTTTAGTTGATTCTGTGTTCCAAAATTCGGAATTCCGAAATTCAATCATTGGTGCTCAAAATATTAGATTGGATGATTATTTACAATCTACAAGTATTCTCCCCATTCTCGAAGTTGTGAGAAACTAAAAGTGGCAAAAATTTTAATCATCACTGCACGATTTTTGGAACAAGCTTCGGGGGGAGCCGAAAAATTAGCTTACGATTATGCATCCATTTTATCTGAATTTAATGATGTAACAGTTTGTACATCTTCTGCTAAAGATTATGTAAGTTGGAAAAACGAATTTCCCAAAGGGGATCAAATTGAAAATTCGATTCGTGTGAAACGTTTTCCTGTCACACAAACACGAAACATAAAAAAAATGAACCATCTATTAAACCAATGTTTAGAAAAAGGTGATTCTGTTTCAGAAAAAGAACAATGGGAATTTCTAAAAGAACAAGGACCTTATTGCCCAGACTTAGTCAAATATGTAGCCAAAGAACAAAAATCATATGACCTAGCCATTTTAATAGGATACCTTTATTATCCGGTTGTGGCAAGTATTCCTAATTTAGAAATACCTTTTGTCATTGTTCCTACCTTCCATGATGAACCTCCATTCCGCCTTCCTATCTATCGAAAAACATATTCAAATCATTATTTTTATAGTTTTAATGCACCAGAAGAATTGTCAGTTTACGAAAGTTATTCAAAACAAAAACTTAGTTCTTATTTTTTGATTGGAACGTATCTTGTTGATCGTTTTGAAAAACAAAAATCAAAAATTTCTAATTCTACTCAATTGATTACCATCGGTCGTATTGAACCGGCAAAAGGATATCCTGACCTTTTTCATTATTTTGAAAATTGGAAACTTTATTCCAACAGAACAGATGTAAGTATAAAATGTTTAGGTTCCATCTCCTCTTTGGAAATACCAAAAGACCCTTTGATCACATTTACAGGATTCGTAAGTGAAGAGGAAAAAATTTCTGAAATTCAAAAATCCTTTCTTTTATTAAATCCATCTGCTTTTGAGAGTTTTTCGATATCCATAATGGAGGCTTGGATTCAGGAAAAACCTGTTTTGGTCAACGCCAACTCATCTGTAATGCGAGGACATTGTTTAAGAAGTCAAGGTGGGTTGTATTATTCGGATTCTCTTTCATTCCAACGAACCTTGGATTTTCTTTTGGAAAACCGTGACTTGGCCTACAGATTGGGCAGGAATGGAAGAGAATATGTTTTGAAAAATTTTACCCAAGATGTGATTCGTATCAAACTAAACCAGATGGTTAGTATACTACTCGGTTGATCTGCCCTTCAAATTCAGCTAACAAATATTCATGCACAAGACCGTTCGAAGCAAGTAAACTTGGAATCAAAATTGAAAAATCATTTCCATCCATAGAAGTAATTTTTCCATTTGCTTCTAAGACAATTAATCCTGCAGCTGCCATATCCCAAGGTTTTAATCCAAGTTCATAATAACCTTCAAATTTCCCTTCAGCTAACCAGCATAAATCGAGAGTGGCCGCACCAGTTCTACGGATTCCACGAGATTTTTGCAAAATGGATTTATAGTATTGCATAAGTGTATCTAAAGACAAGTTCCTATCGTAAGGAAATCCTGTTACAAAAAGAGAGTCTTTCAAAGAACCTGTTTTGGATACTTGGATTGGAGTTTTTTCTCTGAAAGCTCCTTGTCCTTTGATTGCATGGTAATAGGTATTTAGTTCAGGAAAAAAAACCATTCCAATGACGGGAGTCATTGATTCTGTTTCCACAACTCCAACAGATATTCCATACAATGGCAAACCATGAGTGTAATTTGTGGTTCCGTCCAATGGATCCACAACCCATGTATAACCAGATTTACCATCAATCTTTCCACGTTCTTCCGATAAAATTCCATCCAGAGGAAAGTTTTTTTGAATTTCATCCAGAATCATAGACTCGGCTTTTAAATCTGCTTCTGTGACGAGATTGTACAGACCCTTTTCATCAACCTTCAGTCCAGACTCTTTGTGTTTTTGGACCAAAAAATCGGCAACTTCTGGAAGGAAGTTTAAAAAATGATAAGATCTATCAAGTAATTCAGATTGCATCAATACCCACCAAATTCGATGTTTTTCTTCATTGCGGTGATCTCAACATCTAAATTTAGGGTCTCATCTGCCTTCAGTTTATTTCTTACTTGCTCCGTCGTTTTGATGACTTCGCTTAGTAGAGAACTTAATTCAGTTTTTCGTTTTTCTGATTCTGGTGAATTAACTTCTGAACTCAATTGATTGTATTGGTTTAAAATTTTGAAAACGGTTTCAGGAAAGTAATTCAAAAATTGTTTGGCTTTTCGAAAGGAAAGTGGATCTTCCGCAAGTTTTACACGCAAATCAGAAAGAGAATGTAAATATTCATTACATAGTCCTTGTAGATTAAGATCCTTAAGTAACTTGGACTCCTTTTCCGTTGTGATTCGAAATCCATCCAACTTTTCCATTTGTGATTTGTAATCGCTAAACTCTACTTTATCTTCAAATTTTTTCTTAAGTTCATTCCAGTTTTCTTTTGTTTGGTTGGATGAAAAAAGAAATGGAAAAAAACTAAATGGATAATGGTGCGCTTTCCCAATGGTGGTCCGATAAATGGCAATTCCTAAAAAAACAACATGAATGAAAGCCATCAAGACGTATGAAAACACAAGCAACACTCGATCATTGCTAAACTTTGTACCAAATCCAAAAAAACCAAGAGACAACAATGCTTGCAAATAAATTGCTTCTAACGATTGCTTTGCGGAATAAGAAGACTTATTTCTAGAAAGCCAAAGAACAAAAGGATAAACCATTGCACCAAGTGATGAGATAAAAAAAGGAAAAGGCAATAAAGCCATAGGATAAGTTAAAATTGTTGAAAGATGGGCACGTCTGGCCCATTTCCTTTCTTCTTGATTTTGTTCCAATTGTACTTCTGACATTCTATTTTGATTCCAACAGTTTTTGTTTGATTTCAGACTCAATTTTGATCATTTCTTGTTCTGCAGATTTTCGTTTTTGGCGTCCATCTTCTTGAATTTTTAAAGTTTCTGTAATGGTTTCGATTAACTTTTGATTCACTGATTTTAATGTATCAATTTCAATGATTCCTTTTTCCGACTCTCTCGCAATTTCTACCGTTCCCGACTTCAACATTTCAGCATTTTTTTGGATTAAATCGTTTGTTGTTTTGGAAACTTCTTTTTGTGCTTCCAAAGCTTTCCTTTGGCGTAACAAACCCAATGCGATCACGATTTGATTTTTCCAAAGAGGGATAGTATTTAAAATTGAACTTTGAATTTTTTCAACAAGGACTTGGTTCCCATTCTGAATGAGTCGAATCTGAGGTCCTGTTTGTAACGAAAGGATTCGAGTGAGTTTGAGATCATGGATTTTTTTCTCAAATCGGTCCACCATTTGTACCATATCTTGGTACTGCTGCGAAGCTAAAGTGTCTCCTTGGGCTTTTGCCTTTTCTAACATTTCGGGAAGGATTTTGTCTCGTAGTTCTTTTACCTTTTGGTCACCAGCAGCAATGTACACTTGGATTTCTTTAAAATATTCCAAATTTTTCTCATATAACGCCTGCAATAATGTTATGTCCTTTGTTAGGTTCGTGCGTGCAGTGTGTAACTCATCCACTATTTTTTCAATTTGGGACTGTAGATCTTCAAATTTTGCCAAAAACTTTCTGGAAGCATCAAAAAGACCACCTATGAGTGGAATCTTCGATAATGTCCCACCCTGACCTGCAAAACTATCCAAATTTAAATCTTTGATTTTGAATAATAAATTGTTTAATAGTTCGCCGGCATAACCCGAATCTTTGGTCTTAATTTCAGATAAAACCTTATCCGCAAATTCAGAAACCTTCGCCTGAGCCGGGGCTCCGTAGGAAACTACATCGTTTGGACTATTGAGTTTGATTTGTCCAGTCAGCTCCTCCACCTTTTGTAAATCTTCCTTTGTCAGTTGGAGTTCCGGGTCATTCGTTTTCAGTTCCAAAGAGTCCATTGAGTTTCTGTCCTTTATCGTTTCTCATAAAGATAGGATCGTTTTTTGAATATGAATCAAGCAGAAAACACGAAGGTGCGAAAACATGAACTAGTAAATTTATTTCTCTGAAAATTTGAGCCAAAACCGAGGTTTGGTGACAATTTGATTGCATGGATTGTTATAACTGTTACATTCCTGCGAGAAAAAAATATGCTAAATAAAGATTTGAAATTACCTGCCCTCCTCCCACAAGTTCTGACTGTTGATGTGACAACACTTGACAACCGTTTGATTGACCAATCCGAAGTACGAACATTATTGTTGCGACTCCGTTATCGAAATTACCATCATTACTTAATCATTAAGTTTTTGGTATGTACTGGCCTTTCACTCCCCGAGCTCATCCATCTTAAAATATCTGACTTCAATGCCGAACGCACCATCTTTAAATTAAAGAACGGTGGTCGTTTGCAAAGAAGAAAGATCTTCCTTGAACCTAATTTGGCTTTGGAACTTTATCGTTACTCGTCTGAATTTTCTCCTACAGATTATCTATTCCCTGGCCGTTATGGAAAGTTACGCACGAGAACAGTTCAGAAAATTCTTAAGAATGCAAGTAACCTCATTTCACGAGAAATCCACATACCCTTCCTTCGTGATGTGATCGCATTAGATCTTTTCAAAAAAGGTTTTCCTGTTTGGGAAATCCAAGAGTTTTTGGGACATAGAACCACTCGATCCACCAAGCAAAGAATATTATTGCACATTCCGGTCGAAGAACGAACAGATCCGCGACTTTTTAACCGAAACAAAAACCAAGCAGCGTAAAAATTTCTTGAACCTTTGGTGTTTTCAGAGATTCTAGTCACCAAGTAGGCTCGCCTTGGAAATAAAGACCAAAAAAATCGGAAAGCACACACTCGTTCACCTTAACGGTCGTTTGGACATTACCCATTCGGATGAAGTGGAGGCCAAATTGGCCGACGACGTGCAAAACGGCGAGGGAGATATTATCATCAACCTAGAGCTTATCTCCTATATCTCTTCTTCTGGAATTCGTATCTTTGTTGGGATGGTTCGAGAATTGGACAAACAAGGAAGAAAGTTAAAACTCTGTTGCATCACACCTCCTGTCAAAAAGGTATTCGATGTAGTAGAGCTTCTGGACTTGTTCGAAGTTTTTGAAACGGAACAAGAAGCCGTTAATTCCCTTTCTAAATAAAATCCACGTGGCTTACGCCTCGTTTTTCATTATCTCCGCACTTTTTTTCTTCCAGGTTTGGATCAACCTGGATATCTTCCCGGTTGTTTGGCCTGATGAAGTTTTGTTTTTTTCACCTTCCCTCTCATTTGCAACCGAAGGACATCTACAGACCAATGTTTTAAATGGACTAATCCCCGGTATGGAATCCAAAACTTTATGGATGCCTCCCTTATATTTTCTTTTCTCTGGCCTCACACTCACTGTTTTTCCTGACTCACTCACAACAGTTCGCATTGCAAATGCCTTCATCGTTTATCTTACTGGTTTAGGTTTTTATATTCTTTTGCGAAGACAATCCGTCTCGGAGTTTGCAAGCCAAATTGCTTTGGCCAGTTTGTTGTGGGAACCTTTACTTTTCCGTTTTGGAACAGCAGCAAGAATGGAAGGTCTTACTGCATTTTTCTTTATCCTGAGTCTACTTTTTGCAACTAACAAAAGATTTACGAATTTATGGTCTCCCTTGTTCGCTGGAATTGCACTTTCCTTATCTTCATTATCACATCCAATCGGTGCATCCTTTGGATTAGTAACTTTATTTTTGGTATGGAGGAACTTTGGAATCAGATCTTTTCCTTGGTTCATTCTCGGAGGAATCCTCCCTATCCTATGTTGGTTGTATTACATTCATCCCAATTGGGATTGGTTTGAAATCCAATTTGGAGCTCAACTCACACGCAAAAGAAATTTACTGCAAACATTCACCCTGATTGACAAACTAAAAGTTTTTTCTTTTGGATTTGGATTTTCCAAAGTCCGTTTGTTTGTAATCGCAATTCAACTTACATCTTTAGTCTTTGTAGCCTATCGATCACTCAAAGAATTCAAAACACTGAATCAAAAGTGGATTGTATTTTGGATTTGGATTTTTTCAGTTCTTTTGTCTTTATATACTTCATCAGAAGGATGGTATGTTTTTCATATTTTGTTCCCACTCGCATTTGGGATGGCTTTGTTATGCGACACAAAAGGATTTTATTCAAAGATTGCTTTTTTCGGAATCATATTATCTCTTTCCAGCTTACTTTATACAAATCACATCCATTGGTTTCGAACTGAATCCAAACAAATTCTTGAATCCCACTTCCAACATTTGGAAATGAGTTTAAAAAATTCTAAATTTGTTTATTTGCAAGCACTTCCCGATCCGTATTTTGACTTACGAAAAAAAAGACCCGATTTGAATATTTTGGAATTTATTCCAGGAGAACTAGACATTCCTTCCGAGGCGTACATCAAAACCATCCAATCCAGAGATAGTTTTGTATTTTATGATGACCAACTCATCAACCATGTGATCAAAGATATTTTAAAAAAATCCGCATGGAATCGAGAGGAATGGGAAATTCCTGTTCCAAGTAATCATTGGTTACACTATAAAACCATTGTGTACACAAAAAAATGAATGAGCGGTTTTTATTCAGAACTGTATTGGTTCCAATCTTCAGTTTTCTTTTTTGTATCGGTTGTTACCATTCTAATCATCCAACAAATCATTATTTATCTCTTTTAGGAGGACTATCTTTGGAGAAACGCATAACAATTGTTGGAGACTCTCTAGGGCAGTGGTCTGATGGTTTTGGATTAAGAACAAAACTACCGCAAGAGTTCAAAATCACCGATATTTCAGTTGCTGGTTACACAACAGAAGACTGGTTACAAAATCGAAACAGAATGACTGAAATTCCAACTGATCTTTGGATCATAGAATTGGGAACCAACGATGCAATGGTCTATGGAACTAGTGGTTTTGAATCGAGAACCTTAGAATTGATTTCTATTTTGCAATCCTCACCAATTACAAAGATCCTTTTGACAACCATTCCGTTAACCAATATGACTTCTATTCGGGAAATCATTCGTTCAAACAACCAAATCCTTCGACAACTGAAAGTTACAAAACCAAATGTCGATTTTGTAGAAATCGAATTGTTATTTGAATCGAATTCTGCAGAAATCCCATTGTATCCGATTTCTGATCCCATTCACCCCAATCAATTGGGGTATGAACTCATGGGAGAAGCATACCGCAAAAAAATATTAGGAATTTAAATCTGCGAGGATTTTGAGACCCTTTAGAGTCATCATTGGATCAATTTCATCAAACACTTGGTTATGCGAAGCATGTATTGTGGTAACAAGACCACCAGTTCCAACTACCACATAATCACCAGGATGTTCTTCTTTAATCGCTCTTACAATTTCTTTCAATAGTCCAATCCAACCAAAGAAAAATCCAGCCTGAATAGATTCTACGGTAGATTCACCTAATACGCGTTTGGGAGATCCAAAAACGATAGGAGGAAGTTGGGCCGTGTTACGCGTTAATGCGTCCATAGAAATTTTTAAACCGGGAGCAATAACTCCACCAACATATTCTGGTTTTTCGCTAATGACACAAAAGGTAGTAGCAGTTCCCAAATCCACGAGGATTGCTTTTTTTCCGGGATAGGTTTTGGCACAATATGCTGCGTTTACCAATCGGTCAGCACCAATTTCAAAGGGGCGCGGATAACTAATGCCAAAGTTAAGTTTCATTTGGTAATGAACACGTAGTGGATTTACATTAAACCAATCCTCTAACATTCGTTCTACGATTGGATTCAAAGAAGGAACTACACTAGAATAAATAGCCATTTTCACTCGATCAGCTTTTACATTCTCTTGTGTTAAAAATCCCTTCAAAAAAAGGCCAAGTTCATCGGAAGTTCGATCCCTTCGAGTTACCGTTCTCTTATGAAAATCAGGAGTGTCCTCACCTTCACGAAAAACTCCAAATACAGTGTTTGTATTTCCTACATCGATTACTAATAATAATGGTGATTCTGACATTTATATAATCCGAAAATTTGGTGAAGTGTCCATAAGTTCAATCTTTTCGCCGGTTTCCGTCATAATGAGAAGGAATCCTAATTCATCAATTCCCAAAACACGGCCACGAACCATTCTGGATTGCCATTCGGTTTCAATGACTTTGTGTTTTAATAAGGAATGATCTTCGATCCAAACCAAATCCTTTAAAATTTGTCCTTGGTCGAGTAAGGAAATCACTGCTTGATTGATGTCTACAATCAACTGATTGACAAATCTTTCTAAAATACCTTCCCCCAATGGTTCGTCACATAAAAAAGTAGCCTTCTCTTTCAAAGTTTCAGGAATACTCCTTCCAAAAAAATTGAGTCCAATTCCAATCACCACTTCAAAAATTCCATTTGTGAATTCGGATTGAACTAAAATTCCTGCTACTTTTTTATCTCCGCGATAGATATCGTTAGGCCACTTGACGGTTGTATCTTGTTCTCGTTCTGGAAAAAAATGATAGGTAGTTTTTAAAACAGCAGAGGATATGAATATGGATAACAAAGGAAGAGAAATTTCCGCAGCAGAAATTCTAATTTTCCCGGAAAATATCAAAGGATCTTCACCTAACGATTGCCAAACATTCTGTCCGCGGCCTTTCCCCGCAGTTTGTTCTTCAGCAATCACCCATGAACCAAAAGGAATTTTTTCATCACGAATCCACTCGTTGGTGGAAGTGACGGTAGGAAGCCTATGACCCAATTCTGATTTTAACAATCTATATTCCATGCGTCTATTTCTCTTTCGATTCGGATTGACGAAAGTAAAAAATCTATTAGATTGAAAGTATGAAACTATCTGGAAATACAGTACTTGTCACTGGTTGTGGTATGGGAATCGGAGCCTTAACAGCAGAACGATTGGCCAAAGAAGGAAATGATATTATAGGTGTAGATATCAAACTACCAATCCTAAAAGAAATCCAAACCAAAGTGGAATCACTTGGTAGAAAATTTTATGGCTTTGCTTGCGACCTTTCCAAAGAATCAGAGATAGAATCTCTAATCAAACAAATCCAAAAGAAAAAACTGACCTTCCAAATTTTAGTCAATAATGCCGGAATCGCTCCCAGCGGATATTACGAAGGAAAGGATTTTTCCGTTTGGAGTAAGGCAATTCAAATCAATGTGGCCGGACCCATGAAGTTGGTTTATCTTTCTCTTCCTATCCTGCGAGAACAAAAGGAAGCGACAATTATCAATTTGGCAAGTATAGCCGGAAAATTTGGTACGGAAGGAACTGTAACCTATTCAGCAACGAAACATGCAATGGTTGGTTTTTCCCAAGCTTTAAAAATGGAGCTTTATGATACCCAAATCGGTGTTAGCTGGATTTGTCCAACAATGGTCAATACCAGAATGATCGACGGAGTCAAACCTTCTCTTTTCACCCCAGTGATTGAACCTTTTCAGGTTGCAGATGCCATTGTCAAAGCGATCCAAAAAAATCCTGGTGAAGTTTTGGTTCCTTCTTATTTGCGGGCCTCCATTGTCATCCTACCCGCCTTATTTCCCAAATTTTCCCTCTGGTTGGCGGTCAAAACAAAAGCATCAAAAGGTTGGCTATTAGCAAACAAGGGACTTGAGAAAAATATTCCTGTTTAGAGGATAGGTTTTATGCATATTTCTCAGATCCTCGGTAAAAAACAAACAACCATCAGCTTCGAATTTTTTCCCCCAAAGAATGCGGAAGCTTCCGAGGATTTGTTCCGAAACATCCAAGAATTGTCCCAAATGAACCCAGCATATGTAAGTGTCACTTATGGAGCTGGGGGATCGACAAGAGATCTGACTCATGACCTTGTGGTCAAACTACAGGAAGAAACTGGACTAACGATTGTTAGTCATCTTACTTGTGTTGGTTCAACAAAAGATGAAATTCGAGAAATTCTGAAACGATATCAAAAAAGTGGAATCCATAACATCATGGCACTACGTGGTGATCCACCAAAGGGCCAAACGGAATTTCACAAAACGGAAAATGGATTTGAATTTGCTGGTGAATTGGTTGGGTTTATCAAAAAAGAATTTCCAGAGATGGGAGTTGGAGTTGCTGGTTTTCCAGAAGGCCATCCCTCTACGCCCAATCGTTTAAAAGAAATCGAATATTTGAAATGGAAAGTGGACCAAGGTGTAGATTATATTTGTACCCAGTTATTTTTTAATAATAACGATTTTTATGATTTTGTAGAACGTTGTGAAATTGCCGGAATCAAAGTTCCTATCATCGCTGGGATTATGCCTATCACTTCTCGAAAAGGAATGGCTCGAATGGCAGAATTGTCACTTGGAACCAACTTCCCTGCTAAATTATTAAAATCTCTTTCTCGTGCAGAAGATGATGTGTATGCAGAAAATGTTGGCATTCATTGGGCCACTGAACAAGTACGGGATTTATTGGATCACAAAATTGCTGGCATCCATATGTATACGCTTAACAAGTCCAAGGCGACAAGAAGAATTTACGAATCACTCGGGATTAGAAATTTCGACAGCATTGGTTGAAGACGTCGGAGTCGGTGAGATACTTATCCACCGACTATCTTTCCAAATTCCATCCAACACCAAATTCCCTTTTGCATTTACGATCCTCGATTGACCTTGTAGTTCGTTATTCTCCCAATTTCCTTCTAACAGTAAACCATCAGAGAAAAGATATTTGCCGAATCCATGTCGTTTGCCTTTTTTATAGGTACCAATAAATTTGTCACCATTCGCATAACGATAAATACCTTTTCCTTCTTTATAACCAAACTGGTATTCACCTTCAAAAATATCTCCATTAGAATATTGATAAATTCCTGAACCATGTTTGATATCTTCAAAGAATTCACCTTCAAAACGATCGCCGTTTTCATATTGAACCAGAAATTTTCCATTCCTGCAATTTTCCCCTTCGCAGATTTTTTGGTTCGACTTGCAGAGGCAGAAAAGGGATAAAAATAATAATAATAAATATTTGGGACGCATGAATGGCTGGGAGATGGATTTTTTTCCGTCAATTAGTAAGTATAAGTCTCAAGTAAAAACTAGTTCGGAATTAAGGCAATACATATGTCACAAAAAAAAGCACTGATCGTAGACGATAGTACTGTTACTCGTTTAATGATCAGAAAGATTATTTTAGACAAATACCCAGAATGGGAGATTTTGGAGGCAAGTTCTGCAGACGATGCCAAGACTTTGTTGTCCGAAAACCAAGACATCGACTTTTTCACGTTGGATCAAAACATGCCTGGGATCTTGTCCGGTTTGGATTTAGCTGAAGAACTCAAAAAAAATTATAACGATACAAAAATCATTTTAATCACTGCAAACATTCAAGATGCGATCAGAAATAGAGCAAAATCCATTGGAATCGAATTTGTAGAAAAACCCGTTACTGCTGAAAAGATTATCCCACATCTGGACTAAATATGAATTTTCTAACTGAAATAGAACGAGATTCTTTGTGTGAATTATTCAATATTAGTTTGGGTGGGGCTGCAAAGTTAATGAGCGAAATGATCTCGGATGAGATTTTATTAACGGTCCCAAGTTTAAAACTCATTAGCACAGAAGAAGCCAAAAATATTGAATACCTAGCGAACCAAGAAGTCTGCACCATAGAACAAAAGTTTATTGGTGGAATCGGAGAAGGATCGGCATTTCTTTTATTTCATAAAAGTGCAAGTTTGGAAATTGTCAAAATGATGATGAAAGACTATGTTGCACTCAATGAAGTTTCGCAGTTTGAAAAAGATGCGCTAAGTGAAATCGGCAATATTATCTTAAATGCTATCTTATCAAATTTGGCAAAAATGTCCGATTATAAAATTGAAACTCATATTCCGGAATTTTTTGCCGGCAAGTATGAAGATCTCCTTCTAAGAAGAAATCCCAAAAAAGACAACTCAATCCTTTTGGTTTTTATCGATTATAAACTAAGTGGTAAGGATATCAAAGGATATATATTTTTCATTCTTAATTTCGAAAGTATCAAAAACCTTTCTAGAGTACTCATAGAAAAGTTGAAACAGTGAATACTCTTAGTGAAAAACACTTACTAACAATTATTAAAAAGTCCGGAATTGGAATCCTTATTCTGGATCAAAATCTTAATATCGTTTTAGTCAATAGTTGGTTTCTTAAGAACTCTGGATTGAAAGAAGTTGATTTAGAAAATTCTCCTTTTTTAAAAATTTTTCCTGAACTCAAAAATACACGAACATATAAATCTATTGAACTTTGTTTGGAATATTCTCAATACTCCATTTTAACGCATACTTTAAATCCATTTCCGTTTCCTCTTTATGATAATGAAAAAAAAAGAGAATCTGAAGAACGTATTTATCAGTATTTACATATCATTCCTATTTCTATTGAAAATGAGACGGATCATTTTTGTATGATCCAAATTTCAGATGTTTCTCAACAAGTAGTCCGTGAAAAACTTTTACGAGAACAAATGAATTTGGCAAACCTAAGGGAAATCGAAGCACAAAAAGCATCACAAGCAAAAACAGATTTTTTAGCTTCAATGAGCCATGAAATTCGAACCCCACTCAATGCAATCCTAGGTATGACTGATACCTTAAACGAAACAGAGTTAACAGAAGAGCAACAAGAATATCTAACAGTACTTCGAAACTCAGGAAAGGCTCTCTTTAATATTATCAATGACATTTTAGATTTATCACGAATTGAATCAGGAAAATTGGAAATGGAACATATCCATTTTTCGATACGTGATCTAATGAGTGAAACAATCTCTTTATTCTATATGAAAGCAAAAGCAAAGGGTATCGAAATATCATTTCATGTAGAAGAAGAAATTTCCGAGAGTATTGCAGGAGATTCCACCCGATTACAACAAGTGCTAATCAATTTACTAGGCAATGCAATGAAATTTACGGAAAAGGGAAAAATTACCGTAGAGTGTCTGTTAAGCGAAAATAAAAAGAATCTAAAAATTTCTGTAGAAGACACTGGGATTGGCATTCCGACTGAAAAATTGACATCCATTTTCGAAAGTTTCACTCAAGTGGACAGTTCAACAACAAGGAAATATGGGGGAACCGGGCTTGGTTTAACAATAACCAAAAAGTTAATTCAGCTCATGGGTGGGGATATTTATGTTATCAGTAAAGTGTCTGTAGGATCAAAATTTATTTTCGAAATTCCGTATGAAGGTTTTATCAAACGTATTTCAGGAATCCACCAACATTGGCTCAATTTAGAACTCCCTGAACCAGAAAACTTTCCTGTGTGTAAAATTCTTTTAGCAGAAGACTCCGAAGAAAACGTTTTTATCATCAAAACTTTTTTTCGCAAATATCCGATCGAAATTATTACCGCATACAATGGGAAGGTGGCATTAGAAAAATTCAAATCGGAAAAGTTTGATATTGTTTTGATGGATATGCAAATGCCAGAAATGGATGGATTGGAAGCTACTAGAGAAATTAGAAAAATCGAACTCGCCAATCAAGTTAGAGCAAGTGATTCCGTACCAATTATTGCAATTTCTGCAAACGTTCAAAAGGATGATATAAGCAAAAGTTTTTTAGCAGGAATCACTTCCTACTTATCCAAACCTGTAAGAAAACAAGAGATATTGAAACTAATGTATTTTTACCTCGTTATGTAACCAATTTATATTTGTTATACGAAAGTTACTTTAAACTTTTTTCAACTGCCGTATCAGGATAAGCTTCCAATACATTTGGTTCCGACAGAATTCCATTTGCCTTTTCCAAAGATACAAATCCAGGTTCCGTTTGAAAACTAACCAAACGTGGCGAAAACTTGTTTTGAATTTGAACTCCATGTTTTTTGGCAATTCGTTCCAGAGTTTCTTGTGATTGGTCACTCGAAAATGTTACAATCAAAATTCCGGGCAAAACAATATGAGGTCCCATACCAACGGCTGTTGAATAAACTTCCGTAACTTTTGTTGTCGTTGTCGACTTAGATGATTTAGCAAATAACTCTTTTCCAGTAGGTCGCACATTCCAACCTGTTTTAATCCCTTTTTTTCCCTGTAAGTTTTGTTGGTTGTCTTGTGCTTGTTTTTGGTCAACGAACTCAGCTACAACATTTGGATTTCTATAGAATGTTTTAGTAATACCGCCTTCCACAAAGGTAATTGAATTAGGTGGATCTTTTGGATCTGCTTCCAAAGGAAACAAAAAGAATCCTAAACCTAAAATTACTAAATAAATAAGAACGATCTTTTTGAATTTCTGATTCATTGGTTACCTCCCATAAATGCGTAGTTGCACAGAATTGATTGAACCAGTATCAGTCGCACTTGCATCAAACACTCTGATGGTCCAAATTCCATTTGGATTTTCTCCCAAGTTGCGGGCCAATCCAAATCGATAAGTTGCAGAACCTGTCATAGAAGCGATGGAGGTGTTCCCAGAAGAACACAAACTGCCACTATATGGATTTGCACAAGCATGAGCTTCTGAAAGGAAACTTGAAGTACCACTAGGTGAAGTGATACGAATAAACAACTCAGGAAAATAACTATGGTGTGATGTAAATTCTACATCAATATACTCGATGTAAGTAATACTAGAAGTTACATTGTAATTAACAGTAGCACCTGTTACTAAATCATTATCAGGGATCGGTGTATTTGGTGATAACAATGGTTGGGTGTCAATGATTTGTGGTGTAGTAATTGGAGTCCATGTACCTGCACTGGTAATTAAACTAGCTGCGTCCACAGCACCAAACCCATATTTATGATTGATATTCAAACCTGCTGCATTGGTTGTCCAATCTGTATCCCCTGGATCGTTGGTTCGAGCAGAATAAGCAACTAACTCTCTTACATCACGCCAGGTCAAATCTGAACGATAACTTAATAATAAGGAAATCACTCCTGCAGCAAGAGGAGTGGCAGAAGATGTTCCATTGAATTTTTTTGTATAACTTGCAAATGAATAATCCCCAGATGTTCCACCGGCGTTGATCCCATTAGTTCCGGTCGCATCGGTTGTGGAAATCGCAGTTGTATATGCCGTTGCATTGTTTCCTTGCGTATGTGCCGATGCCCATAAATTGGCTCCAGATTCAGAATAATTTGCTTTCTTTCCATCTTGCCCAATACCGCCAATAGCCATCACACCGTAAAAATTTGCCTGACCATCATAGTTGGCATTATCTACTAGGATTGGTACCGTGATGCTTCCGCCGTTGGCACCATTCCCTGCAGCCCAAACGTAAACAGTACCTTTACCTGATTTACCCAGTAGAACTCCTTCTTTCACTCCTTGTTGCCAAAGAGAGCTAGAAGGCCAAAGCCATCCGTATCCATCTGGAGAACCCCAACTATTATTCGAAATAGAAACCCGAGAGGATTCATTTACCATAGCTCTATATTCGTCCGAAGTATAGATGGTAGATTTTTCAAGTAGATTAACACCTACCAATTTAGCACAAGGTGCTGACCCACGAACACCAATACTATTCCCTCCGCGTGCTGCGATCACGCCTCCAACAGCGGTACCATGAAAACTATTAGAATAAGTATGGTTTGGATAAATAGTATTGTTTAAAAGATTTAATCCTCTGGCTGTAACTGATATGTTTGTCAAAAGATCTTCATGTCTTGTGTCTAGACCATCATCCACAACACTGACAATCACTTTGTTCCCAGAAATGCCTTGGTTCCATACAGGATTGACATTTGCGTCTTCGCCTACCGTTCCTCCCGATTGGCCAAGATTACTTAAATGCCATTGGTCATTAAAAAGGGAATCCGCACTTGCTGGAGAAAAACTGCAGTTTTCTTCTTGTGCGTTACCAATCGCTTGAAATAAGAAAATATAAAATAGAGCATCACTGAAAGGGTCATTTTTATTGACTGGACTACAATTCCCAAAAAGAGCACTTACCAAAGTTAAAATGGAAATTGTAGTTTTCAATTGATTCATCTGAAGAAAATTCCTGACCTACTCTTTATAACAGTCGAACAGCCGGAATCAATCGAATTCCAGAGGTATTTGGAATCTTTTTTATGCCTTTGCTTCAGCCAGTCGCTTCGACCGGTCCTCTTGGACCAAAGCATCAATCAATTCATCCAAATCGCCTTCCATAATTGCCGACAAATTATGACTCGTAAAACCAATTCTATGATCCGTACATCGCCCTTGTGGGAAATTGTAAGTTCGAATTCGTTCCGATCTATCTCCTGACCCCACTTGTGCTTTTTTGAGAGCATCAGCACTTTGTTTTGCGGCGTCAGCCATCTGATCGACAATCCTTGCTCGCAATACGCGCATTGCCTTATCACGGTTTTTGATTTGTGAACGTTCTTCTTGGGAAGCAACTACAATCCCTGTGGGAATATGGGTTATCCTTACCGCAGAGTCTGTTGTGTTAACGTGCTGACCACCAGCACCTGACGAACGATAGACGTCTATCCGGAGATCACTTTCTCGAATTTCCACTTCTTTTTCTTCTGCTTCTGGAAGGATGGCAACAGTAACAGCTGAAGTATGAATTCTACCACCAGATTCCGTTTCTGGAATCCTTTGGACACGGTGAGTACCTGATTCGAATTTAAATAAGTCATAAGCCCTATCATCATCGAGGGAAAAAACAATCTCTTTGAATCCGCCAATACCTGTTGGACTTGCATCAATGATTTCTGTACGAATCCCCTGTTTGTCCGCATACTTATTGTACATACGAAATAAATCTGCACAAAACAAACCAGATTCGTCCCCACCTGTTCCAGCACGAATCTCAACCAAAATGCTTTTACCTGAATTTGGATCTGGGGGTAACAACATTATTTCGAGTTCTTTCGCCAACTCTTCTAATTTTTTTTCGCCTTCATCCACTTCTGATTTTAACATGGAATGCATGTCAGGATCACTTTCCGATTCGAGAAGTAATTTTGCGTCTAGGCAGTCTTTTGTAATTTTTAAATATTCGTCAGCTTTTGTATATACGGGCGTTAGGCGAGATCTTTCTTTCGATAGATTCTTCAATGTATCCGATGCGGTGGCCTTGGAGAGCTCATCCTCGATACGCAGGTATTTTTCTTGAATTTTTTTCAATCTATCTATCATGTCTATGGAAAGGATATAGAATGCCTGTTTTTGATAAACTAAAATCTAAAGAGGAATTCAGAAACCAGTGAACGAAACACCATCTCAGGCCCAATCGGCAGGTTTTTTAGACGGCCTAATCGAATTATTTGCCGGCTTAGAGGATTATCGAAGTCCCTATGCGCCGACAATCCAGCCTCCAGACGATTTGATTCGGGAATTGGTCCAAAATGCTTCCTTTAAATCTGGGCTCGTCAGTGCCACTTGTTCTCTTCCACCAGGCCCATTAGGGATTCTCAGCATCCTTCCTGAATTACTTTTTATGTATCGAATCCAAGGCCATTTGATTTTGGACATAGCAGCACTTTATGGAAAAGAAGTACAAGTCACAAAAGAACTATTACTCTATTGTCTCTTCAAACATGGTGGTGCTCATGTATTTCGTAAAATTATCGAAGAATCATCCCTAAAAATTTTAATTCGCCCAACAACCGTTAGAGTATTTCAAACTATGTTGGAAAAGTTAGGATTACTGATTTCAAAATCCATCATCCGTAAACAATTTGCGCGTTGGATCCCAATTGGTGGTGCAGTGGTAACAGGAACCTTTGCCTATTATGATACAAAACGTGTTGGCCAAACTGCAATGGATCTTTTTTCCAAAGAAATCCATGCAGAGGAAATCAGAGAGTTATTGGAGTCTCAGTGAAATTATTTTCTTTTTTAATCCCAATCGTCTTTATTCTTTTCTCTTGCCAGTCAAAACATGAATCCTTAGTTTCAGAAATAGAAGATTTAATCTCAAAAGAAAAATACGAAAAGGCACTGGCCTTATTACAAGATAGGCTTTCCGCCAATCGATCAACATCAGAAATTCTTTCCAAAAATAAACCAAACCAACCTAGGTTATTTGCTCTTTCCGAAGATAGAACCAAAATTGTTTGGACCGAAAACAAAACTTTATTTTTCAAAGATTTAGTTAACGATAATAGAAATTCAATTGAATTGAAACTTAGACCAGACTCCATTCAAGTTTCAGCTAATGGAAATTATGTGGCGGTCCAATATCCTCTAAAACAGTATGGTGGTTGTGCTTTGTTTGGATATTCCACCTCGGATTCTTCACTCGAACATGAATCAATCGTACATATTCCATGTAAAACTGGAATGACAATGACCAATTCCGGAGATTTGTTGTTATATTTTTTTGAAAACCAACTCTTCGTTGAAAAAACAGAAAATGGTTCTAAACCAGAAAAATTCATTTCTGGGGAATTGTTTCCCACTCCTTACCCAAAATTAAAAACGCATTACCATATCACTTCCATTGGAAATGAATTTCTCATTTGGTCTGGAATCGGCGGTTCATATAATTTATTTTTTCTAAATATGGAGTCGAAAAGAGTCACTCTACTTTCAAAGGACATCGTATTACCAAGGTTTTATTATCACAATGGCAATTCAGGATATGTTGTCGGTGGAAAAATTGGTGATCTTTATCTCAAAGAAGTTGTTTACCACCAAGGGAAAACTCCTTCAATCAATCGAGGAATTCCTATTGTCACTCGCGAAGCATTTTCATGGCGTCTCACAGGAAAAGATGAATTTATTGCCACCAATCAGAACGATCCCAACCAACCGATGAAATGGAAGGTTTCCGGTAAAAAGGAACATTTTCCATTCTTTATCGAAAGACTTTGGGGTGTGGCCGGAGACAAAATTATCTACGAAAGTAAACGCGGGGAACTTGTGTTGGACGATCTTAATTTTTCAGCAGAAGATTGGATGATTTACGATTATTTTAAAAAAGTGAGAAAAATGAATGATGGCTAAGCCGCCTGTTCTTTTTCCTTTTTAGCAGAAAAAATATCACAAGTTTTGTAAGTATCTGTGATGCAATGGGCAGTCAGTCTTTCCAAATCCTCTGTTTGTAAACGATCTTTGGCACTAGGACAAATAGAGAGTCCTTTCGTATACAAAGGGCATTTTACATAAAATTCATTTTCAGGAAGGGACTTCTGTGCCATAACTCTGAAAATTTTTTGGGGAAAGGAATCCCCTGTCAAATCGATTTTAGTGCCGATCCCAAAATTAAAGGTTCAAAAAATGAGTGTACCACCCAAAAATTAAAAGTACAAATTTAAGATCGTTGGCGTTTCTACCGATCCCACCTGATCTTCATTGGAAAAGTCGCGAAGATTAAACGTTTTCCCATTCCAATTTTTTCCATATAACTGCCCACCAAGAAACACTTGTACAAGGTCTTGTGCCTTAGTTGATTTTATGTATTTTGCCAAACCTTCCTGTTTCCATACATTAGAATCTTCTAAATTATAAGATTGCCATTTCATATCGGGATAAGAGGAGGAAGGTGAAATCAAACCATCAATGGGTTTTCCTACTAGTCGGTTATAAAGATTTGCATCAAACACTTCTTGCCCAATGAAGATTGCAACCTTCCAACCTGGAACAACCCAAACGCGATCTTGTTTAACTTCGCCAGGAGAAAGAATAGTTGATTCTTCTTCCGTTAATAAAGTTTTTTTAACAAGAGGTTCCATTAATTTTCCATCAGCGGAAAAAGGAATGGCTACATTATAAAGTGGCCCTTTGGAATCGAGAACAAGACTACCCTTTACAATCTTTGGGTTTGGTAAAATGATCGTACCAGCTAAGATAGGAACATTGTACTGTTTCGCTAATTCAGAAAAAGTTCGAACATAAACTTCAGCCATTTTTTCGGCTTTTAAATAAAATAAATCAGAACTTGAAAAATTTTCCCCTTTTGTTTTCAAAGCCAAATCAAAAGAGTCTGCATTTAAAAATCTGGATTTTTCATCTAAAAACACTAATCCTGTACCAGTATGTTCAGGAAGAATCACAATCGTCTTACGATCAAAAATTCCAGAAGATTTACCCTTGTTCAATGTTTCGTCAATTCGTTCACGCCACCATTCTTCTTTTACAAAGTCTTCCGGTTTTAGAACCAGTTGAATTCCTACTAGGTTCCCGTACTTTCTATCAACACCATTGGTTTGAAGATTCACATCGGTCCAAGTTTTAACAGGTTTTGAAATTTCTTCATCTGCTTCAGGTTTGCTAAAATTAAAATCGAATTTAAAATCAAAACTTAAGTCTGGAGTAGGTATATCAAATTTAGGTAAGGCTGTTTGATCATCTTTTAGAATGGATGCTGAGAAAAAACCAAAACCAAATAAAACGATAAAAATGAGAATTTTGTATGGGGGAACATATAAATTATGCATATTTTTTTAAATAAAGTTGGACTGCATCCAACATATACTCCGAAAAAAGATTGGAAGGATTAAACTTTGTTATATCAACCCAGTCCATATAGTCATGTTCATCAGATAACTGAATTTTTCCTTCCAATAGTTTGGCAGAATAGGCAATGATGACACAAGGGAAATTTCCTTCATTTACCCTATGTTTATGTATAAAAATGGGTTCAGGATTTACATCAATTTTAATTTGATCGCCTAATTCTTCATTTATTTCTCGAAATATACTTTCGGTCCAATCCGAAAAAAATTCATCTTCGTTCATACGACCACCAGGTAAATCTCCATGGCCAGACTTTCTATCGCGCAGAACTAATAATTGGTTTCCATCTCGAAGAAACAACTTTTGAGTAATTTGAAAAAAACCGTGGTTGCTCACAAAAACTTTCCCCAAACATTAATTTGGTGATCGACTGCATATAAATCTGGATTCGGAAGATTCTTAGATTTATAATAATTAACCATTCCTAAAGAAACACTAGCAAGTTGCGAAATGATCGGATCCATTGATTCTGTTGGAACACCAAAAAACAAAAAATTCACTGGACTTCCATCGCTAATCAGAAAAACTTCTTTCTCAATTTGTTTTTTATTTATTCTAAAAATAATTTTAGATCCTAAGTCCATTTGTGTTTGTGGATCCAGAATCCTTCCAAAAGAAATCACAAGATCCTCACCACCTAACTTTGGATTATCGGATAAATTCAACTCATTGATCCATTTAATAAAATCTGAAAACTCTACTGTTTTTGTGGAACCAGAAGCAATGAACAATTGTTTGTGTTTACTAGTTAAAATCCAAGATTCCCAAGTTTTTGGCAAAATAATGGATTCACCAGTAACACCGATGATCAAATCAATTTCTGCAAATTCAGAATCAGATACATTGGCAAAATTTGTTTTACTGAATCTAGATTCAGACTCGAACTTTCGATCTACTTCTAAAATGTCCAAATTGGTTTCATGAAGAAATCCACCGATTAGGTACTGTTTTAAAAAACCCCCAATGTTTCCTTTGGATCCAAGTAATAGAATTTTTCTTTTGGATAAGACCTTACCAATTCCATGCAGAGTATTATCCAATGCATTCAGAATAGAACGAGCCACTTCTTTAGATTCTTCCTTGGTTTTTTCATTCGAAATGGCAATGGAAAAAGAAGGTAAAAATAAGTTGGATCTTTCGACCTTCACTTTCACCAAACGATCATATCCGTTTCGCGTATGTTCAACAGTTCCGATCACTGTAGTTTTTAAAATTTCTGCAAATGGCCTTTCTCGTATGGATCGATCTTTGGTTTCTACCCAAAATTCATCTAGTACATCGCCAAATGAAAGCCCATCTAATGCACGCTCATTTAACACAGGCGCAACATAACCACCATCTTCAATTAAAATTATCTTTTCATTTTTCTCAATTAAGCCTAATAACTTGTTTAAAAAAAGAAAAACTGCCAACTGCCTCATCGCATCAAAAAAACCAAGTTTCGCATCTTCTAATTTATGGCGAAATGTTGAATGGGTTTCAAAGTCACTATACAACGGAGAAACTCCATAATACGGAGTATTGTTTTTTGTGAGTTTAAATTCCAAACCTGCCATAAAGAACGTTTCTGTCGGAATATCCAATAGAATATCTAAATATACTGGAGGAATATTTCCACCGTACTTTACAAAGGCGACATCTAACGAACGAACTTTTAGCCTTCGAAAAGTTTCGATCAGTGAAATGATTTCTGAAGTAATATGGTGAATTAAAAAAACATGAACACCTTCAAAATTAAATGAATGACCTTGGGAATTTGCAATATCTTCCAACATAGGCATTCGTTTTAAATAGAAGGAAGAGTCGAGTAAGGTTCGTTTTTGATTGATGCTAAAATTTAAAACTCGATCCAAACGGGAAAGGTCAACATACACTGAAACCTTTCCGATGATGGCGCGAATGGTATTTCCTTCTTTAATTTTTTTCGATGCCGAAGAATCTTCCAATAAAAGGAAAAGTTTTTTGAGGATAGACAAAGAAAAACTGGGATCAGAACTTAAAATCAAATTTCGATACTGTTCTTCCCAGTAAAAATTAATATTTGTTAGTTTTCCAAGAGGTGTTTTTTCGATTTGAGAAAATACCTTACTAAAATGGCTATTTTCTTCTTCGTAAAAAGTCTCCCCTTTTTGCGCAGCGTTGATCATCCCATTGCTTAATGATTCACTAATTTTCGATGCTCCTGCAATATAAGTTCTTGTATGTGCATCGCTAATAATTTCATGTTTGATATTTGATAAATTCAAACATCCGTCTTCTTGCGTATCTATTGTTATGCGAAGAAAAAAATCCCCAATCCGATATTGACTGGATACTCTTTCCATTAGTATATAATAACCGGAAGGGTGAACAAATTCAGCTTCAAAAGGGAATAAGAGTGCCACCGAGGAATTTCGATTCGGATCTTCTCCATAAAACTCTGGGTGGATTTTTTTAGCTACGGACTGCTGTTGAAAAGACCCAAATACAAAACGTAAATTTTCTTCAAATTGTTCGCGAAACAATACCCAGTCTTTTAAAATCCCTGCTCTAGCAAAAACCTGCACATGTTGGATATGCATATCCACCAATTCATGATTGATGTTTGGATTTATTTTATAGGTAAAAGACAAATCGCCTGGTAAAGAATGTAATTGGTTACCGATCTCTTCACCGATGGTCCGAGAAAGAATCGAAAGTCCAAAAAATATCCTTAGGTTGGTTAGATCTATCTCCCAAAGGCCATCTTCTACAGGGACGAGGACGGGACCTAAGGAAGTATGTATCTGATTATTTTCTGTCATAAAGCTATTTAAAATCGACAACTACCTTAACACTTGATGGATCTTTAGCAGTTGCATATGCCTCTTCCAGTTGGTCTGATGAAAAACGATGGGAGATTAAATTTGTTTCTAGTGCATGAGTGATCTCAGGATTGTCACGAAGGAGCGAAATCGCCATATGAAAATCCCCACAACGAGAACTATGAATTTCCTTTTGATTTACAAAGAACTTGGCCACCAAACGAGAGTCATCTGACCATTTATCTACACTTGTTGTGTCTACGAGGATGGCTCCACGCGGACGGACCAATGAATTTTCATGTTTTGGGTTAGGACGAATTGCTAAACTTAGTTCTTCTGGATTAGAAACCACTACCAAATCAAATCGCGGCAATCGATTCGAAAATGAATCAGAATTTAGAATACTCTCTGCTTCTGAGGAACTTCCTTCGAAAACAGTAAATTGTTTTTTAAGATTCTCTTTGATCGGTTTGGAAACTCCGCCAAAAACAAATATGTTTTGGTTCTTACGATTTTCTTTTTGCCAATGAAACGAAACATTTTCTTCTGAATACGGGAGAATCGAAAGTTCATCCACTACAAGTTCGGTTAAATGAGCAATCCCTGCCATCACTTGGCCATTCGTTGTTTTGAGATGCACTTCTCGTTTTGCAATTTCTAAGGCAGATTCAAATCCTGAGGTGGTGGAAGTGGTATCATAAACAATATCAAATTGATTTTTAATTTCACTAATATCAGTTTTGCGAAGATCAATCACTTCATCCGCACCCATTGCTTTGGATAATGTAACCAAATGATCATGGCGAGTGATTGCCGTTATGCGAAAGTTTAAATGATTCGATTTTCGGTACGAAGCAAGAGCTGCCAAGATCAAACTTCCTAACCGGCGTGGCCCAAGAACAGCCACATGGTCTCCGGATTTGGGAGGGGACGCAAGGATGGCCTGAAGGGCGGCTGCAAAAGGTTCCATCAGGACTGCTGCTTTAGGTGAAACACCTTCCAAAGAAATAGCAGCATGCACTGGAGCTAAAATATAAGGGCCAAAGCCACCAGGAAGACGGTCGATCCCAAGGACTCGCCTTTCGGGGGAGTGGGTAGGAATTCCTTCTTTACAAAAAAGATCCAAGTCCTTGTCTCCTCGGGCCTCATAGGTATCGTTGATTTCCACAACAAATTGTTTTCCTTGGTTGTCACCAAGTCCTTCCGCTAGAACTTCATGCCCAATGATTTGGGGGAGTGGAAAGGGTAAAAATCGTCTATCTATGTCTGTGGAACAAACTCCACATGAGATCGTTTTAAGAGGAATATAACCAGGTCCTAAATGAAGGTAAGGTTGGCCATTCCGTTTGATTTCCCAACCTTCCGTTTCATTGCCAAAATACTCGTATTCAGCTGATTCAAACGAGTCATCGGATGTGTAATCCTTCGCTCGAAATTTTAAGTTCATTACCTATTGTTGATAAAAAAAAGAAGAATGATCGTCAATGTAAAAAAGGTAAAGTTGAGAAGAAAGCCCTGTCTGATTTCTCTCCTTTCTTTATCACCAAGTAAGTAACTTGTTACAAAGACCGAAAAAAAACCGCCAAGATGAGCCCAATGTGCTACTTGATCACGAGCGAATAAATTGGTTATATCAGAATAAACCATCATCCAACCAAAAAGAAAAACCGGGAATGGAATGGATTTTTTTTGGGAGATAGGAAAACGAAAAGGAGATAAGAAAGTGGCAGCAGATGCCAAACCAGAAATCGCACCACTTGCCCCAACAATGGGAGTCCTGTCACCTAAAATCAGACCCCTAACTGTCGCATCGCCTAACACAGATAGTATTCCGGCCATAAAATAAAATAAAAGCCATCTTGCTTTCCCTACTCGATTTTCTACAACTCGGCCAAGGAGTAATAGGAAAAATAAATTCGAAAGCAAATGGGCCCCTGATCCGTGAAAGAATGTAGATAAAATCCAATTGATTGGTTCAAATTCGCCTGGTGTTGCGATAAAATAAACTGAAATCAAATCAGGAAAAAAAATGGATACAGTTGGGTATAACAAAAAAAGAAATAATGAAAATCCAGCTGTGAGGGGAAATTCCCAAATAAATGATCGCATAACTATTGAAATGTTGGTGGTTTGGCTTCTTCAGGGTTTCTAAAATAAGCTGGATCAAATCCAGGGATTCCTGTCGCCAATTCATACAGATCCGGTTGTTTCCAAATCAGTTCATAATAATCCAAAGTTCCGTAAGAATCAAAGTGGCTATCATATAACAATCGCAAGTATTTTTCACGGTCATTAAAAATGATTCGATTGACTTCATGGACCATATCAGCAAAAGTTCTGGTTTCTTTATCAAATTCATCGATAGAATCATGTAATAATCCAAGAAGGACAATGTACTTTTCAGCTTGTTTCAGCGATTTTAGTGCGTATGCCAATTCTTGGAGTTTCATCAAATACAAATAAGGTCGAATATTTTTTCCTACGAGTAGTTTCTGTTTTGCAACGGCAATTTCGCGGTATCCCAATCTTAGGTATAATTTAGTTTCTGTTTTTTCTTTTCCGTTGGCAAGTCTGGCAAGCCTGCCTAATTCAATTTCTAGTTCTTCGATTTCATCTTCTAAAACATAAATATACAGTTGAATGAGTAGACCTTGTGTTCTCCGGAGTTCAGAATAAGAACGACCCAAATCCATTTGCAAATGCAGAATTTCTGATTCGATATGGTGTTGTACGCAACGTTTGAAGTATTTTTTTTGGTCGTCCGTTCCGCGATTGCTGATTGTGGAATTTAAAATGCGCAGAAACTCGTAGTTATCCTTAAGTCCGTAGCTAACACGAATTAACTGAGTTGCTTTGGAACTGGACTGATCCGGTGTCATCTCTCCAATCACTGTCAGAAAGAGCATTACTATGACCGAAAAACGTTTCATCTATGCAAATAGTTTCGGTCGTACGCAGAAAACATTAGCATGATAAAAAAGAAAAGACATATACGTCTCATATTCTAGTATTATGTCGGAGAAGAACCTGTGCAAAAGTTAGGATCACTACCAACTTCCCCTCTGGAAGCCATCGACCTCCTTAAATCTGAAATGGACCAACCGGTCTGGGAATCACGTCTTTTGGATTTGATGAAATTGGCCGCAGATGGAGATAAAAACATCTGGGCTTTGATCTACCAAATCATTCGGGAAGCCGACTCTGGTCGACTGAGTTGGGGTTACCATAAGTCCTTACTTTCTGGAATGGTCTATCTTCTCTCTTATGTAGGTGATTCCAAAAGTTATCGAGTACTACTGAATTATGTCAAATCACTTGATCGTGCCATACCCATCGGTGCGATGGAACTTATCTCTGATTTACTTCCCACTTTTGCTGAACTTGACGTTCGGGAATTGTTTAGCATTGCCTCCAACTCGGATGAATTAAAATCAGCATTTGGTGTTCTTGCATTATGCAAACTCAATTTGGAAAACAGACTTTCCGATGATGAAAAAGAAAAACTAAAAGATTTTTTATCTACGTACAAAAATTATAAATACTACCTCACTGATACAATCGAATTAACGTTAGAACAATTAAATGAAACGGATGCGAGCGATATGTTGACGGAGTTAGATGGAATCTTTCAATGAAAGCAGCAGTTCTCCCCCAAGGTTCAAGATCTCTTGAAATCCAAGAATTAGATCTCCCCACTCTTCTCCCTAACCAAGTAAAAATCAAAGTCAAAGCATGCGGCATTTGTGGCTCTGACATTCATTTGGTCCTTCACGGAAAAATGAGGGCAACTTATACTCCTTGTGTTCCTGGCCATGAAACTTCAGGTGTTGTGGAGGAAGTAGGCCAACAAGTTACCCGATTCAAAAAAGGGGATCGAGTAGTTGTCAGTGCCGGAACATCTTGTGGAAAATGTAAACACTGTTTGGCAGGTAGAGAAAATCTTTGCGAAGAAATCGGCGTTCTTGGTTTTAACCAACGTGGTGGTTTTGCTGAATATTTACAAATCGAAGAACGTTACCTTCACAACTTACCAGATGAAATTCCATTTACGGAAGGTGCCATCCTTGCCGATGCTGTTTCCACTCCTTATCATGCTGTCAAATACCAAGGGGAAATCAAACCAGGAGACACGGTTGCCATCATTGGATGTGGTGGACTAGGAATTCACGCTGTGGCCATTGCCAAAGCTTTGGGAGCAGGCAGAATTTTTGCTGTCGATATTGATAGTGGTTCTCTCGAAAACGCAAAATCATACGGTGCCGATGAACTCATATTAGTCGAAAAAAACATGCAAGTGGGTAAGGTTTTAAAAGAAAAATCTGGCGGCATTGATTTGTTATGCGACTTTTCTGGTTTTATGCCTAATATTGAGAATTCGGTCCGTGCGATGAACCGAGGTGGAAGGATTGTACTTGTGGGAATTGGCAGAAACAAATTGGAAATTCCTATGCCTTTTTTTCTGATCGAAAGACAAATTCGTATAACGGGTTCTTACGGTTCCGATAGAAGGGCAATTCCCGAACTCATCCAACTCTATAAAGATAAAAAACTAAATCTGACCAAGTCCATTAGCGGAGTTCATAAGTTAGAAGATACAAATGAATTTTTACATGCACTGGAAGAAAAAAAAGGAAATCCCATTCGGTTTATCATCAACCCGGAATTATAGTATTTGATGAAAACAAAGTGGTTTTTGTTTTAAAGTAAAAGACTAAATAGTGATGGTTATAAGTTTTAAATCTAGAGATTTATTTTTATTTAATTTCAACTAATAAAAAACTTAAATCATCCATTTGGTATTTCCAACCGGAAGAAAATCGAAAGAGCGAATCTTGAACAATCGCCGCCAATTCCTGAAATTTTTGGTAACGATTGTCCCATAACAACGATTTGAGTTTATCTTCACCGAAACTTTCGCCAATTTCATTCAACAAGTCAAAAATTCCGTCAGTATATAATAAAATTTTATCACCGGGCATTAATTTCACTGTATCTTCTGCGTAAGGGATGTGAGAGAACAAACCCAATGGTTTTCCTTTCACATTTAAATGAATCACTTCTGATTCTGAATTTCGAATGAGAAAAAAACCAGGATGGCCTGCATTACTGAATGTAGCCGTATATAATTCCGTATCGATAAATACATAAGAGGCAGTGATAAATAGATTTTTTGTTTTCCCAACCAAATGCCTGTTCATTGAATGAAAAACCCTGGATGGGAATTGTAAATAAGCACCCGCCCCAACAAAAGCCATTTTAGACATAGCTGCCACCATTGCAGAAGAAATTCCATGCCCTGAGACATCTGCCATAAGAATCGCCCAATTTCCCATACTATCTTTTGTATGATCAAAGTAATCTCCACCCACGGATTCTAAATTCTGGGAAAAACCGATGATTCTAATCTTATCATCTTCATTGTATTTAGATGATAATAATGATTTTTGGAGAGCGTGGGCCAAGGCCAAATCCTTATCGATTTGAATTAACCTCTGTAGTTCTTTGTTTTTGTTACGCAATTCCGCATTCATCCTGTTAATTGAATGCAAAAGTTGCCAATAATGTTTGAATACATAAAATCCAAACAATAACAACATCATAAAAAATCCAAAATGAATGATCCTCTGACTATGTGGAAGTAGTTCAAGATCAACCAAAATATCATGTAGACCTGCAATTACGATAAAAAGTAAACCCAAGGTGATTGTTCGCAAATTTTTATTGCCCTTTATCAATACATAAACAGAGGACAAAATGGTAATCACAGCTTCTAAGACAATCACCCAATTGTAATCGTCTTCACTGTTTAAAAAGGAAATTCCATTTTCATAATTACCTACGATCGATGTGATAAAAACTATGATATGAAGACCTGCGAGAATCTTAAATAAATTGCGAAAGAAAGGAGGAAATATCCCAATCAAAAAAAGTAAAAGTGCAAATGGGAAAAATGCAAAGTTAATGTACGTTAGGGGAGTGACTATATAAGAGAACTGACTGAGAGAAAAACCAACAAAACCATTTAATCCTTCTAAAAGGGCCGCGGAAAATAGAAGAATCGAAAAATTTAAGAATATTATCTCTCTTTTTCTGAGAAAATAAAATCCAAGAAAAATAATCGAAAGAACAAGTAAAATCGGCGCAAAAAATGTTTCAGAAAAATTTTCTAAAAACAAATCCACTAGAGCCATCGAATGATCTTTAAAAAATACCTTTCGATCCATTCCTATAAACCCATGGTACCTTGATTGAAATTGAATGATAAGCGAACCAGCAGGGTTTTGATTTAACGGAATGATGTAGGGAAAAAAATGATCTTGGAGTCTGGATTCAAAAACAAATTCTTTTCCTTGGAAAAGTTTAAATTGTTCCAATGCTATTTCAGCATAAAGAACAGGGCTTTTGAGTTGCCGAACAAACTGATCACTAAATTTAATATAAAGATATTTGCCTTTTAAAGATTCAAAACCAAGGCGATTGGGTTCCATTTTTTGCCAAACATTGTTTGGAATGGAGACGGGGTCTTTGACTTCCTCGGAAGACCAATAATAATACCGGTCCAAAAGATAAATCGACTGTTGGAACTGACGATCTGGGGCAACTTCCGATTGCAAATCCAAACAACCAAATAGTTGGATCCAAAACCCGAAATAAAGAACAAACTGTAAGAAAGTGTGAATCGATTTATATGATTTGACTTCTTTCAAAATTTGATTCCTATAGGATCAGCAGGATACGTTCAATGAATCGCAATCGATTCCTATCATTTTTTTATCTACTCTCCTTCCTATTATTGTCTCTTTCCGCACTGGTGGCTCAAGAAGAGAAAACTGCCCAAGAACTATTCGTGGAAGACAAAATGGAATGTTATTCCATAGCAATGGAAATTGACGGACAAGAGTACCAAAAATCCCTAAAATGTATTTCGAAGGATTCCCTCTGTTATATTATCCAAGGTTTTGCCATGAGTTGTATTCCTCGCACAGGAAGATATCCTGCCGAATTACCCAATCTAATTCCAAAACCGACCCAACCATAATCGTATAACAGGAGATTTATGAAAATCAAAACAAAAATCAGTGAAATGTTAAAAATTGATCTACCGATCATTGCAGCACCAATGTTCCTTGTCTCCTATCCGGAGTTAGTAGTCGCAGTTTCAGAGGCAGGTGGGATCGGATGTTTTCCCTCATTAAACTATAGAACCCCGGAACAGCTCCGAGAAGGTATATTAGAAATTCGATCCAAATCCAAAAAACCAATTGGAGTCAATTTAATCCTTCATAAAGAACATAACCCAAACTGGGCGAAACAATTTGAAGTGGTGATGGATTTAAAAGTCGAACTCATCATTACAAGCCTCGGAACTCCAAGAACCATTGCGAAAGAAATCAAATCCAATGGCTCCACTTTGTTTTGCGATGTAACCACCCTCAAACATGCAAACATTGTCGCAAAGTCTGGGGCAGATGCACTCATTGCTGTCTCCCAAGGGGCTGGCGGGCATGCAGGTGCCATCACTCCTTTTGCGTTGATTCCTTACTTAAAAAAGGAAGTTGGACTTCCAGTGATTGCAGCAGGTGCCATTTCCACTGGATCACAAATGGCGGCGGCCTTGTCTTTAGGAGCCGATGCAGTGTATATTGGAACTCGTTTTATCGCAACTCCGGAGTCCAGAGCACAAAATGAATACAAACAAATGTTAATCGATTCAAGCCCTGATGAAATCGTTTATACTGAAAAAATTTCTGGAATCCCGGCCAACTGGTTGTCAAAATCAGTAGAACGTTCTCCCGAGATTTTAGAGGATGGTCCGAAAAAAATTGCAGCCGGCCACGCCGGTGGAGAAAAAGCTATCGAACAAGAATACAAACGTTGGAGAGATATTTGGTCTGCCGGCCAAGGAGTCGCTCAAATCCACGAAGTGAAACCTGCTGGCGAAATTGTAAAAGAAATTGCAAGTGAATACTTGTCGACGTTAAACAGCCTTCCTCGCTAAACAAATATCATGCGAATCGGTTAAATAGACCGGTTCGCATTAAAAAAATAAATACGAAAATGAGTCGTTAGTTCTCGATCTTACTTTCAAATTAAAACTTAAAATTTGAGAATCGCATCAATCATTCCCTTGGTATCTAAATAATCATTCGATTTGTAGATCATCTTTCCATCGGCATCCAAGATGAGAAAAAAAGGTAATCCAATTTTTAATTCTGGATAATTAGGATTGTTTGCAAATTCTTCAAAAATTGGATCTGTATCATAAATTTTCCAAAGGATGGCTTTGTTTTTAAAAGTTTCATTCCACTCCTGATTAGTAAGTGTGAGTTTTTGAAATTCTTTGCAGTTTGTACACCAATCAGCATAAAAATCGATAAATATCGGTTTCCCTGTTTCTTTGGCGATCCGATACACTTCTTCTTTTGAGCGAAACCATTCTAGATTTCCGTGCACCTCTGTTGGGACCGATTTGAATCCCGCAGCAGGGGACGCTGAGGAGAATTTAGAAACTCCCGATTGTAAAAGTAGGATTAAAATTACGAGCGAGGTATAGGCACCTAACTGTAGAAGAGAGTGTTTCATTTTCTCACAGGGAAGGCCTTCTTTCTTTTGTAAGTAGAGAAAACTAAGTGCTAAAGTCCAAATGAGAAATACTTTGGCTGCGAGACTCGCATCCAAACCCCATAGTCCAAATGCCTTTTCTAAATAAGTAAAAGAAAAATACAAAATCATTAGAGCAAGAATCCATTGAACTGACTTCATCCACTTTCCCGATTTGGGAAGGGCGAATCCAAAAACACCAATGAGTAAAAATGGAATCCCAAGACCTAAACCAAAAACAAACATTTTTAATGAGGTAAAAAGAATGGGGACCAAACGAATCCCCTCTGTTTGGTAAGCAATGAGTTGGACAAGAATTGATACAACAACAGGACCTACACAAGGGGAAGATAGTAGGCCAGCTCCCACACCCAAAAAAAATGTATTCGCATAACTAACATTTGCTGAATTTCTTAAATCACCTGCAAAAAAAGGAAAATATAAAAATTCAGCAACACTAAGGCCTAAAACAAATAACAAAATAGCAAGGAGAACCTGTGTTTCAGGATAACGTAAAAAAGAATTGAATGCCCCGCCGCTAAAACCTGCAACTAGTCCAAACACTGCGTACATACTGGCAAGACCCACGTAGTAAACCAACGGATGTGACCATTTATGATTACTAACTCGGGATTTTAAAATCCCTGCAGTTATGGGATACAATGGATACACACAGGGCAAAAGACCTGCCAAAAGCCCACCTAAGGCCAAAAAGAAAAAACTAAAAAGGGAAAAGGAACCAGAAGACAATTGGGATTCAATAAAGGTTTGGATTTCAGATACCATACTCGCTGTCTTAGAACGTAGCTGTGGCTTTCAAAACAATGCTTCGATCCAATCTTCCGTATTCAGAAATAGGATGTGAGGTTTGTTTAGAAAACTGTTCTATATATTCGACACGATTTGATGCCTCCCCGGTACTGTCTACATACCATTTATTTGGTTCTCCTTTAGAATCATACGAACGTACCTCCGTATATCCGATTGCCAACCTAGCGGAAGGAGTCATAAACCATTCTCCAAAGATTTGCCTTGTAATGTAGTAAGACTGGTCAGAGTAAAGAGGATCAGTGGTTCCCGGTTTGAATCGCAACCAAGGCTCTCGTTCCACCGTCTCTGTGGCACGTAATCCAGGTGAGGGTCCACCTGTTGCGATTTCTCCTCGCATCACAAGCCTGAGGATTCCATTGCCTAATCCTGCCCAAAGGTATGCACCTCGCCCCGTGGATTCTGCGACTTTGGTAGCTGGCTGGTATGGAGCCAATTTATCTACAATTTCCCCACCCAATTGTTTTTTGACCATTCCTCCCAACCCTAAATTGAGAGTGTCTTTCCAAACCATATGAGATTCGACTGCAATCACCTGCTCTTGGTTTAGAGAAACACTTCCTTGTTTTCTGGTGGCCGGATTACCATCACTTACGAGGCAACGAGTTTTACCTTCTCGACACTCATCGCTCGCATAACCAAAAGCATTCGATGCCCTTCCTAAAATATGAAGACCTGTTTTAAAATTTTCAGTCCAACTTGGTTCCCATCCTAACTTTCCAATCACATCATAACCTGTATTGGTCGTGTTTTGTGTGTTGCGATAACCTTCCCCGTTGACAACTGCTGTTTGTACAGAAAAAGATTTCCAACGAAGGATGTAATTGATTCCAAGATCCACTGGGTCTTTTGCAAAACCCATAGATTCTAATGGTGATTTATCAAAATAACGCCAGTCATAGTTCCCTGACCATACAGAAAACATATGTGGAAGTTCAAACATACCAAATTGAATTTGATGCTTTGTATTTCCTAATTCAAAAGTTTTGGCTAGATTTGCTCGCCTAACCAAAAATACATAAGGGTTGGATTTATTTCCAGTATCTGCTAACGTATCGTTCGTTAAAGCATCGTTACGGAGGATTTCTCCCCAAAATTCGGCCTTGATTCCAGTATCTTCCCATTCTTTCGAAATGGTTACCATTGTCCAAGGTAAAGAAAATCCTGCTTTGTCAGAGGGAGATAAGTCTGTAGTACCAGAAGCTTTGTCTCGAATGCGATAAGAAAGTGTGGGAGTTAAAATGGCCCCAAGTTTTAATCCATAGTAGCCATCCGGTTCGTCTTTTTTAGTTGTGACTACTTCCTCACCAAATACTGGATAGGTGAAGAAGTATAAAAATACAAATACCTTTAAATAAAATTTCACTTTTTACCGTAAGTTTCGTCCGGAGTAAAACTATTATCTTCCCAACCTACTGGTTTGTGACAAGGGAGACATCTTGACAACATCGGGTTGTCTTTTCGTTTTTCTTTGAACTTAATGGTAGCACCATCTTTTGTGATTAGTTCCTTGTAATCATTTTTTTCCAAGTCAGTGGCACCCAGTTTAACTGCACCACCAGTTCCTTTAGAAAATTCAGACCCATTGATGTTTACTAGTCCTTCGCAAACACAAGTATATCCTTTTTTTTCCTTTTCTTCGTAGAACACACCGAATGCGGTTCCGCGAACACCGGCAGTGGTAGTAGGTGTTGAAACTTCAAAATTCCCTTTTTTAAAATTACTGACTCGAAACCAAGCTGCGCCCTTTTCTACATAGGCTTTTGCGACTTTATTTTCCGTACTCCATTCTTTTAGCGTAAAATCAGTGTTTGGTTGGATTCGAATCTCCGTTTCCATAAACAAAAAATCTACTTTAGATCCATTGCCGGTTTTGATTCGGTCCCCAGGTTTGAGAATGTCATTGACTTTGAGAGTTTTCCAAAGTTTGGAAGAATCAGTTGAGGAAAGAAAACTCACTTTCCCGCGGGTAAATGTTGCCACTGCAAATTCTTCCGCAGAAAGAGAAACGCTGGTTAGGAGGATGGAAAAAAGGGTTAGAAGGATTCTGAGGCTCATAATCCTTCTAACAACCATATTGATAGAATTTATCAATCAATTTTATCAATAAATTTATGTCGAAAAGGTCTTACCAAGGAATGGTAAAACCCATATCTTTCAATTTGTACTCCAATTCCTCACGTTCACGGCTTTTTTTAGCGGTGGAACCTTGTTCATCTAACAACCCTAGTTCGATAGCCTTTTGTTTGGCCCCTTCTTTTCCGGAAGTATTCAGAGCTTGGATGATTTGTGTATCGTATTTGGTCAGGTTCAATGCGCTTAGACGGTAGTCGACAAATGCTTCCCATGCATTTGGAACCCATTTTTTCACTATTTGTTCCCCAATGGTTTTTGCAAAGAGACGAATCTCCAACTGCGCATGATCATCCATTCGAAGTGCCAAAAAATGAAGTAAATTATGAAGGTCTATTTTCCAATACGCTTCTGTATATGTTGCAAGAGGGAGGTCCTTTCTTGCCTGTTCGCGAGCCACTCCCATTTCTAATCTTTCGTTATAAATGTCAGTAGCAAACTTTTGGAATTCCGTCTCTCTTTTTGTTAGGTGGTCTCCCTTGGATGATTCTAAATATCCATCACTACCTTGTTTGTTTCCAACGGATTGGACTCTCCACTCTCCAGGAAGTGTCGTTTGCGCTGAATCAATGGCTACGGAGTAACGCGTAGAGTATTCATTGACATTTGCCATACGATGGCGAATCCACTGGCGCCAAGTGTCCATGGGAACTCGAACATGTAGCTTTAGTTCGCACATTTCGAATGGAGTGCTGTGGCGGTGGCGCATCAAATACCGAATGAGCCCACGGTCTTCATTTACTTTTTTTGTTCCTTTTCCGTACGAAACGCGTGCTGCCTGAACGATCGATTCATCTGAACCCATGTAATCAACAAGCCGAACAAAGCCATCGTCCAGAATCGGGAATGGTTTACCTAGAATGGAGTCTAATTCGGGAACGGAAACTCTTGAAATGGATTCGAAATCAGATTGTTGCATATTAGCTTTATTTTTTAGTTCACAGGCATATGAAAAGTCGAAAATAGAGTTATAGCGCACCCGTATTGCCTGATAAATAGAAAGGATGCTAAATGGCACTTGAAGAAAATTCGCTGGAAGATCGTTTGATCAAAATTTCCACCAGAGACAGCAATAAAAGTCTTATGGTAAACCCGGACAAAATTTACATTTTTCCGGTGCCCAAAACCACTTTCCAATTTTTGGAAAATATTTGGCAATCCTTCGCAAATAAAATGGTTTCTCTCGTTGACTTCAACGATGATCCCATTTTTAACTTTTCCATTTTTGAAGTCATTGACCAAGATGAAATGAAAATTGTGGCCACAGCCACTCACTTCAAACTCAAAGAAATTGCTGAACGCAGAAAAATTCCTGGAATTGAAGAATACATCAAAAAGTCGAGACCCATCCATTTGGCTGACCCTCGTAATGAATCTGCAGGTTTTATACGAAAGTCCATCATTGATTTTAACAAAGGTCTAAGACCTGAAGTTACTTTTATCAATCTCAAAGAAGAAGAAATTCACCCAGAGAAAAAAGTGTTACTTTCTGAAACGATGAACCATGCAATCGGAATTCCTCTCTTTGTGAACGAAAACCCAATCGGGATTCTCTGGGGGATTACGAAAGATCCTATTCCTGAAGACAAAATTCGTCCTCTCACACTCCAACTTTATTCCTTGTTTGATGTAATTGAGTTTGTTGTTGCAAAAGAAATGGAATCTGGAAATGACCATTACATTGCACAAAAAAATATCGAAAAAGCAGATACCGTTTCTAATTCCCGAAACCTATTTTACACAACGACAAAAGACCAAAAAGAACCGGTCACTTCTATTATCTTCAAATCACATCAGTATAATATTGAATATAGAATGGATGCATCCTTCATTATTCCGACAACTGATGGTTATGCGGTCTCATTAAAAAGTTTTACTCCTGAAAAACTAAACAATACAGGAAAAAATATTTTGCTCATTCCTGGATTTTTTTGCAGGCGTTCCGTTATGGACAAACTAGCAAAAGAACTTGCTCTCAAATATGGCTATCGAGTTTTTCTAATGGATATGAGAGGAAGATCCAGACAAACCATGCCAAAACATGGAAAAAAAGAAGGATGGACAGTTGATAATTACATCCAAGATGATTTTCCTGAAATTTTACGTTGGATTCGTTGGCACTACCCGAGCGAAAGGACAGTAGTCCTTGGACACAGTATGGGTGGAATGATTCCTAGGTTTTATGTATCTTCTTACGAAAAAATCAAAGAGCAAAAAGAAGAATTCAATTTGCCAAAACCAGAAGAATACATTGCGGGGATTGTTTCCATTACATCGCCTAACTATATAAGCTTAAAATCCAATTTCATTGGACTTGATACATTGAAACGTGGATTTAGTATGCTCCCACATAAAATGATTTCCGACATGATTTTGAGTATGGCTAGTTTTTCGATGCAAGCCACAATCCAAACCATTGACTTAAAAAAATTCTTTAAACTCATATTGAATCTTCATTCCAGCTTAAGAAGTTTTAGTTATAATATTGGAACCAAAGTTTTGACTATCAAAGACTTTGTGGGATATAAAGAAATCACTCCTCCAGAATGGTATTTTCTCATGGAAGATGTGTTTTGCGAAGAATCTGTTTCTGTGATTATGCAGTTTTTCCAAAGCCAAATCTCCAATGAAAGAAGTTTCTGGTCAAACGATGGTCGTATCAATTATACGGAAAACTTTTTAAACAACTTCAATATGCCAATTTATAGTGTAGTTGGTACAGTTGATAAAATTGTTCCCGAAGAAAGTTTAACCGAATTAAAAGATCTGAAATCAGAAAACAAGGTGATCACTTACTACGAACAAGGCCACCTTGGAATCATCTTTCATGGAGAAACTGTCAGAAAAATTTGTAAAGGGATCGATGAGTGGATCCAAGAATTAAAATAATTTAAAGATTCCCCTAACGGCCGCTAAACCGGTTGTGGATGAGTTCCATCTCTTTTTGAAGAGTGGCATCCCTGCCGGCGAGAAAATAGGCCCCTCTCACAGGAACGCTAGTAATTTCTGAATCTTCGGTAATTGTCACAACGGTTCCTGGAATTTTTCTTTCCAAGCTGTAAGTCCAAGACCCACGCATTTTAAAACTAGCATCGGTCAGTTCAATTTTCCATAGTTTGTTGGGAATGGATTCACGAAGTTCAAATATCATATATCCACCCATATCCGGTGTTTCTTCCCATTTTTGGATCGTACCGTCTGCCCTGGTTTCCAAAATTTTGATCGCTACCACTTCCTTTCTGCGATTGGGAAGATCATTTACATCTGTAATGTAAGCCCAAATGTCCTCTGGCTCTGCTTTTAACCATTCGCTTGTTTCTGAATGAAATTTGGGATCTTGGAAATAACCGACAGCTAAAAAAAGAACGACAAGTCCGATCAGTAAAAAACTGGTTCCAAAAGCAAAGAGAACAATTCGTTTCATAACTTTTTTTCTTGCTAAGTCTTGGATTGATCAATCATAATCTTTTCCACGATGCATGCAAATGAAGAGTTAATTCAAAAGTTTTACACAGCTTTCCAAAACAAGGACGGCCAAACTATGGTTTCCCTTTACCATCCCGAAATTGAATTCCAAGACCCAGCCTTCGGTCACTTAAAAGGAAAAGAAGCGGTAGCTATGTGGCTTATGTTAATCGAAAAAAGCCAAAACCTAACCATTCGATTTTCGAATATCAAAGCGGATGAGTCCAAAGGTTCTGCAGGCTGGGAAGCAGATTATAGTTTTAGTAAAACGGGAAGATTGGTTCAAAACAAAATCCATGCAAACTTTACGTTTAAGGACGGAAAGATTTTCACTCACAAAGATCATTTTTCGATGTGGAAGTGGCTCGGAATGGCAATGGGTCCTGTCGGTTATTTTCTTGGTTGGTGGCCAGCTCTTGGAAACAAGGTCCGCAAAGAAGCAGTCACAGGATTACAATTGTATATGAAACGAAAACGTATGTAGTGTGTTAGTTGATAAAACAGGGAATCCAAATTGGTTTCTAACCAAAACTGATTTGAATTCCCTTCCCAATGTTTACTTTATATTGTCTGTTAAGGATTGGGCATATTGGAGAGTCCACCTGCGTTTGTAACGTCAGAATATCCAATGGATTCTAAAAAGGATTTTGCACTCCCGCTCCGACCACCTGATGCACAATACACAATGATGGATCTATTTTTATCGCCAAACTCATCCAACCGTTTGGAGACTTGGTCCACTGGAATATTAATCGCACCAGGAAAATGTCCTGATTGAAACTCTGCAACAGTTCTCACATCAACAACCAAAGCACCAGCATCAATTTTTTCCTTCAATTGAGACTGGTCCACTCCCAGTGTGGATCTTAATTTATAAACGATAAAAACAAGACAAACTAGAACTAATACAATTAACGCAATACGATTCAAAATCACTCTCCGACTTTATTAGAATAGACGAACGAAACAGAATCATTTGGGCCAAGCTCTCGAAAAAAACAAGAATAATATCCTGTATGACAGGCAGCCCCGATTTGGCTTGTAACGTACTGTACAAAAAAGGGATTTGAATGTACATAAATCGCTGAAAGGTTCTGAAGATGTCCCGATTCTTCACCTTTCACCCACTTTCCTTTTCTAGAACGACTATAATAAGTTCCAAGCCCAGTTGTTACAGCAGACAGAAGGCTTTCTTTTTTACCCCAAGCCAACATCAGGTCCTTTCCTGATAAGTCTTGTGCGAGAAAGGGAGAAAGAGCAGGAATGTTATTTTGAAACGAATTCCATTCTTCTTCCGTGAATTTTAAACTTCCTGATTCCCATAACAGACGTTTACTGCCATTTTCAAAATCAGAATCAATCTCTAACAAAGCATCTTCATCACAATCGATAAATAATTGTTTTTTAGTAAAATCAAAATGATTCACAAAATCTTGTGCGAGATCGGAACTCATCACTTTCAGAATTACCTCATTTGAGTTTAAAGAAGGTTTCGATATGATGGTGATCTCTTTTTCTTTTGGAAGTTGGATCATCAATTTATCTCCACAGATAAAATTTCTGTTGTTTTAGTTTTTCCACGAAGAGACAATGTGCCCATCGATTTGATTTTTAAATTTTGTCGAAACTCTAAGGAAACTTGATCATACAATTCTTTCGAAATCAGAAAGTTTCTTTTTAATTCTTTTCCTAAAGATTCCAACCGACTAGCAGCATTGACCGTATCGCCGATGACAGTGTATTCCAATCGTTTTTCCACACCGATATTGCCAACAATAACAGGTCCATAGTGAACCCCTATACGAATGGAAATAGGTTTTTCTCCATTTGTTTCTCTTTTTTGATTCCAAACAGATAATGCTTGTAACATGCTAACACCTGCTCGGACTGCATTAGTGGCATCGTCTTTTCCAGGAAGAGGCGTTCCAAAAGTCACCATCATCCCATCCCCGATAAATTTATCGAGTGTCCCACTATGTTCAAAAACAATATCTAACATAAAACTATGATACTCGGAAAGGAGTGACATGGTTTTTTCAGGTCCTAATGATTCTGAAATTTGAGTGAAATTGGCGATATCACAGAATAAAACAGCAACCGTTGATTCCTTTCCACCTGGCTTAAAGAAATCATCATTAGCTTCTCCCATTTGGCTGGCAACATTTGGAGAAAAATACCTAGAAAGTTGAGACATTTTGATTTCGTTTGTAACAGCCGCCAAAACAGTTCGCCTAACACGGTATGTAAGGTATGCCAAAAAAAATCCTAAAACACCAATGATTCCCATAGACATGATGTAGTTATTTACATGGGCAGCGGGGCCAAGAAATGCTTCTTTAAAACTTTCTGTACTGACAAATCGTGGATCTTGTTGCGCATATACCAAAATCCCTGCTTGGCTAACTACAACTCCCAAAGCATAAATCATTGGATATATGGGTTGGATACTAAAGGCATTCATCACCAAGGTTGCTGCGATAATAAAGTGTAAATAAGTTTTGATTAAGTACGTTCTTGGAACTTGTGACTCACCACCGACGGCATTGTACCAAATAAACGGTAGGATTGTTATGATGAATAAATCTATCAAAACACAAAATAGGCCAATAAAGGAAACAAACTTCTCCCTTTTCAAAAACTTAGATAAAATATACAATACTAAATTTAAAGCTAACGAAATAGAAGCGATTGTTAATAATTCAAATAAAGTTTGGGCAACAAAGAAAGTAGCAATTGTCAAAAGAGAAAAGATTAAAATTTTTCCGTAGAGACTAAACTTAATCCCTTCGATCTCCTTTTCCCTTAAGATTTGTTCTGACTTTGTTGCCATAAGTTTATTTTAAAAGATCACCTGGATTCGCATCACGATCGGGAACAAATAAAGATAAAGTTTTTTCTTTTCCTGATGCGAGTAACATTGCTTCCGATAATCCAAATTTCATTTGCCTTGGTTTTAAATTGGCAACAACTACCACTTTTTTCCCAACGAGTTCCTCTGCTGTGTAACTTACTTTAATCCCTGCAAAAACATTTTTGATTCCTTTTTCTCCAAGGTTTACTTTCACAAATAACAGTTTGTCGGCACCTTCCACAGGGCCTGCTTCCAAAATTTGACCCACTCGGAGTTCTACTTTAGAAAGTTCATCAATGGTGATAAAACCATCTTCCGAAACAGTAGTTGAGTTGGACTCAGAGGCAGTAGTTTTACCTGGTTCTGATTTAGACTTTTCTGGATTTGCTTTTTGAAATGCCTCTTTGGTTTCTTCAATCATAAGTGAAATATTTTTTTCCTCTACACGTTTTGATAACATTTGGTAAGGCCCAAGAACTTGGTTTTCGAGTGTTTCTTTCAAATTTAAAAAACTTAAACTTTCCACTTGGAAAAGTTGGGCAACAGAATTTACAATTTTAGGTGTTACCGGCCCCAAATAAGTAAATAGAATCTTTGCACAATTAAGAGAAGTGGTCACAACCTCTCTTGCTTTTTCAACATCTGTTTTAATTAAATTCCAGGGCGCATAATCATTTACGTATTTGTTAACTTTATCACCAAGACCTGTAATTTCTCTCATCACCTTAGAATAGTTACGTGACTCATATGCTTCACGAATTTCTTGTTCTTTGGATAAAAGTTCAGAAACAAGTGATTTTCCCTCTATAGAAAGAGCACCTAACTTACGATCCATTTTATCTAGAATAGAAGTAGAAACGCGGGAAACTAAATTCACAAGATTTCCAATGAGATCGGAATTCACTCGTGAAACAAAATCATCAAATGATATATCCACATCTTCCATTCCCGAACCCAAACGGCAGGCCAAATAAAATCGAAAATGTTCTACATCCAAATACTTTGCGAATGTGGAAGCATTGATAAATGTCCCTCTTGATTTGGACATTTTCTCACCGTTGACAGTTAAAAATCCATGCACATTGAGTTGAGAAGGAGTTTGGTAATCGGCTCCCATAAGCATCGCAGGCCAAAAAAGTCCATGAAAATATAAAATGTCTTTCCCGATAAAGTGAACGATTTCTCCTTTTCCCTCTTTCCAAATTTCATTGAACTTCTTTTCATCTTTTAAAAAGTTCATAGAGGATGCCATATATCCGATCGGAGCATCCAACCAAACATAAAAATATTTATTTTCTTCTTCAGGAATTGCAAAACCAAAGTATGGGCCGTCTCGACTGATGTCCCATTCTTGTAACCCAGAGGTAAACCATTCCTTTAGTTTTTTCTGTGCCCCTTCATTCAAGCGACTTTCGCCTTCGATCCAAGTTTGCAGTTGGGTTTGAAAGTCTTGTAGTTTAAAAAACAAATGTTTAGATTCTTTGAGGACTGGTGTGGTTCCACAAATAGAACAATAGGAATCTTTTAAATCTTTGGGAGAGTAGCTTGTTCCACATACTTCACAAGAATCACCGTATTGGTCTTTTGCCCCACACTTGGGACAAGTTCCTTTGATAAATCTATCGGGAAGAAACATTTTGTCGTGTTCGCAATACGACTGTTCAATGTTCCTTGCAACGATATGACCTTTTTTCTTTAAAGTGAGATAAATGGATTCTGAGAATTTTTTGTTTTCTTCCGAATTTGTCGTATAATAGTTATCATACGAAACACCGAAGGAAGTCAGGTCTTTGTAATGTTCCTTCTGTACTTCTTCGATCATGGTCTCAGGAGTTTTGCCTGCTTTTTTCGCGGCAATCATAATGGGAGTTCCGTGTGTGTCATCAGCACAGAAAAAATAACAATTGTTCCCAACTAACTTTTGGAAACGTACCCAGATATCTGTTTGGACTGCTTCTAATACATGTCCCAAATGGATGGAACCGTTGGCATAGGGAAGCGCACTTGTAACGAGTATATTTTTCGACATAGATTAATTCCAGTTTCCTGATTCGAAGTTCCAATTCAGCCCATTTTTGGGAAAAATCAAGAAAAGAGTAAAAAAATGAAGTTGAACGGAGAATCCAAAGCAATAAAATTCCTGATTGTTATGGCAAAGAAAATCGTTCAAAATTTGAAACAAGTCAAAGGGAACAAAAAGAAACATCCGGAATCCATCCAATCGACTCTGGACATCGAAAGTGACCTTCATATTGAATATGCCAAAGTCCTTCTTAGTTTGTGGTCCTATGCCTGCCATGCGGATGGGCAATTCAAAAAGAAAGAAGGCGAAATCGTGGGAGAACTTGTAAACGTACTATTTGAACCCGATTGTCTTTTAAGTGGATTCCAAACTCAAAAAAAACAAGTTTTGGACATCTTATCAAAAACTTTTGAAAACCCACTGCCAATGAAAACCATAACCAAGGTCGTTTCCGACAATGATGAGTATGCTTTGAATTTTTTTGAAGATGCCGTTTGTATTGTTGCTTCCGACGGTTCTCTCAACAAGGAAGAAATTCGATTTTTGGAAGATTTAGCCGCTGAATTAAAGATAAGCCATATGGACAAAGTGAGAGTCGAAAAAAAATATCTAAGCTAAGTTAAAAAAATTCTTACTACGGGCCAAGGAACCGAATACCAAGGTATTTTGTGAATTTTAAAGCCTTGGTTTTGAATAACAAATCCAGTGTCGGTCCGTGATTGGCTCTAAATTCAATTTTGTATCTAGTCTAACAATCTCCAACATTTCTTTTACTTCTTCGATTCGGTAAGCAGCAAGCAAACTGTTATAAAAATCGGTTTTTAAAACTTCAGGTTCATCATTCGCATAACGAACTACTAGTTGGTCTGCAATGGTTAATGAGTCCGGTCGCATCAAATCAGAAATAAAAATAAAACTATCTGAATGAATGGACCTTTGTACTGCCCCCCAGAATTCAAATGGATCATGTAAATGGTGTAATAAGGAATTAGAAAATACCAAATCATAAGGGGATTCAGGAACAAATTCCTGAATGAGTTCTTTTTTAAATTCTATTTTTTTGTTTCTTTTTTTTAGAACCATTATATCCATACGCTTCTTACAAAGATCTAACATGAACCCGGAACCATCTAGAAATGTAAAATTTGAATTCGGAAACTGTGAATACAGTCGAGACGACATATCACCTGGACCACATCCTAAATCCAAAATGGATTCAGGAGTAAATCTGGAAGGAAGTCTATCTTGAAACTTACGAATCAGATAGGAATGAGCCGTTTCAAAGTCAGCGTGGGCATAAGATTCTACTTGGGTAGGTTCTTCCATAAGTTCTGGCTCTGGAATTCGAACCATGTGGTGAAAGGAAAAGTTTACAGATCGTTTCATTCTCTATTAAGGATAAAAAATTCATGAGACAAATTATTCTATCCATTCTTTTCTTTGTCTTTCTGACAAATTGTATGCTCACGGAAGCCATTGGTGTTCCCACTTACGGTGCCATCAAAGGTTCAGAAGCAAAAACAAGAATTTCCGAAGCCATTTTTGAAGCAGAATCCACTGCTTCTTCCTTTTGGTTAGCGCAATCAGGAATGAAAGGAGGACAAGGACCGATTTCTCCCCTCCTTCTGATCAATGGTTTTTTAGCCAAAATTCTTTATTCCTATGTCGCAAACATTGAAGATGAAGAATATTTTATGGAATCTTCTGTTTTGCAGTGTGAATCAGATATTCGCACCAAAGGTGCATTGGCCCTTGGTGTTATCTATGATGGTTTAACAACTGTTGGGGGAGTCGCTCGTGATGCCCTATTACTTCCGGAATTCGCCTCCTGCGACCTGAACCGCACAGGAAAAATTATTACTTTGGAACCAATTCGCTTTTAAATGAGGGTCACTATGAAATCAATTCAAACTGTCATATTCCTATCAGTTGTTTCTTCTTTGATTGTGAATTGCCAAAAGCCTGTTGCAACGGATAAGGATACACAATCGTTACTTGTCTCAGGAATATTTGGTTCTTGTTTTAGTCTCGATACTTGTTTTGATCAGTATGCAAAAACTACCGATGAGGGAGCTAGTTTTCAAGTATTTGACGGATCAGGTAACAGATTCTATGCGAGACAATCCATTTTGGATTTTAATACCTATAAACCAATTGCGTCTGGGTCCAAATGGGTGACTGCCATCACCGCTATGCGAGTGATCGATTGTAATGCGGGAAATGCTACCAATTGTGGAACAGTCACTGCTGCATCATGTAATAATGGAGCAATCGGAGGGGCGATTTCCCTGTCACGGACGACGGCGCAAGTATTAGGTTGGACAGGCACATATGCAAACGTCACCTTACGACAATTATTATCTTTTACTTCCGGTTTAAACGCAGGTGGAGGCAATGGTTCTGGCCAAGCAAGTTGTATTTCAACTTTACCAGCAGGAGCATCTTCAACGCAAAAAGATAGTTGTGTGGATGTTATCCGAGACCAGTCCACGGGAACTCCCGGTGCCTTATACCAATACAATTCCAATCATATGGCAGTCGCACAACGTATGTTAGAAGTTTCTTGTAACAAAACTTGGGATACTATGTTTACACAATTGATTGTTACTCCACTTGGATGGGATGCAAGCCAGGCAGTATGGCGGGGCAACTCAAGAGGGGGGATAGATACGGATGGAAGTTTATCCGGTGCTTATGGACTATCGATATCTCCAGCTCATTATGCAGGGATGCTAAATGCGCTATTAACGAATGGAACTGCAAAAAATTCAAGTGGCACGAATGTGAATACTTTTTTATCCGCAACTTCTGTTACCGAAATTTTAGCGGACCAATACAATGGTGCTAAGATTGGTTACTCCCAATTTTCAGCCTTTGGGTATCGTTGGCAATACGGACTTGGCAACTGGAGATTTTGCACCATTACGGATATACCCGCAGAATGCGATAAAGACCTCATTTCGCACAGCATTGGAATCAATGGATTTTATCCATGGATTGATAAAAATCGAAACTATATGGCAATCCTTGCTGTAAATAATACGGGAAGAAAAAATGGATTGAGTTTGTTACCAGCATCTTCAACCTCATTATTCTTTGCAGAAACAGTGAGACCACTCATCCATATACAAATAGGTAAGTAACCATGACAAAAAAACAAATCCTCATTATGACTTTGATAGGAATTTCCTTTCTATCAAATTTATCTTCGCTCTTTGCCCAATCACCCGAATGGTCGGAGTCCAAACGGAAAAAAGGCATCCAAGTACTCACTCGTCCTTTTGCAGGTTCCAACCTTGATGAGTTTTTAGGTCGAACTGAAGTGGATGCTTCTATTTCTCAAGTGATTGCGCTCTTAACTGATCCGGCTTCTTGCAAAAATCTTTACCACCAGTGTAAAGAACTCACTGTGCTTTCCGGAACTGAAAAAAAATCAGTTGTTTATCTTCGTAACGGTGCACCTTGGCCAGTCAATGATCGTGATTTGATTATGGATAGGGGATTTGAACAAAATGAAAAAACTTTGGCCACTATGATGAAAATCAAACGCCTTGATTCGAATGCACGCCCAACTCCTTCTGGAGTCACTCGTATGGAAAACTTTGAAGGTGTTTGGCGTATCATTCCACAGGCCAATGGAAAACTAAAAATTGAATACCAGGCTCACTTTGAACCAGGTGGGTCCGTTCCCCAATCAGTTATTAATTTAGTTTTAACGGACACTCCTTACGAATCACTTTTGAATTTAAAAACCTTAGTAGAAGAAGGAAAACATAAAGATACAAAATTTGATTGGGTCAAGGAACCCACAAAAAAATAACTACAATCGGCGATTTGCTTCATTAGCCTAGGCCACCAAACTTTGACATCACGGAATTTTCATTTAGATTCTCTGTGATGTCAAAATCTAGTTCTGAATCCATAACTGACATAATTGGATCCACAATTGGGATCAGGGGGACAATACAAACCAAAAATTCCTGATCTGTGATGAACTCTGATAAAAACTTCCGTTTTTCGTTCAAATGGCAAATAAGAACTAAATTCCACCATCATATAATTTAGCAAAGCTCTGGATTCGATGGCATCTTTTTGCAAACCATCCAAATAGTATCCTTTGGCTTTATTCTCTAATTTTGGATTTTCAGAAGCAAGAGACAATCCTTCGCCTAACGATAAACTGAATGGTGAACCATACATTCGATCGATTTTGACAATGTAAAATCCATTCACTTCCCAATGATTCATTTCTCCGAAATGTTTGGTGACATTTCCTTCCCATAAAAAATCAAACCAACGAATACGGTAATCGAATGGTCGCGAAATTCCTAAACTTCCTATATATGATTCTTTGTAGTCGGTTTTTTGCCGAAATACTATGGGGATGAGATCTGTTGTTGTAAAGATCCCTCCGTATAAAACCAAATTCCAATTTTCTTTTGGTAAAGAAACGGAATGAAGGTCCCGCAAAGGAAAGAGTGCAGTTAAAAAAATACAAGAAAGGAAAATAACGAGTTTATTAAAAAACATCCGATTGAATTTTATTTTTTGAATATGAATCAAATGAAAAATTACCTTCGTTACGGTTGGAACCAATCCGTATTTCTTTTTTCCCATTCCTTCAATTGTGAATGGATATTGTCGTAATTTTGAAGGAATAACCTTCTTAAAAAAGTTTCATATTCTTTGCAGTTTTCTGTTTGAGATTGTTCCAGTGATTCTCTCAGTTTACTTGGTTTTTCTTGTATGCAAAATTTTTGTAATTTCGATGGGTAACGGTTCGAATTAAAAGCAGGTCCGACAATACTGGATCCAGTACCAATATAAAATGGCATCGGTGCCCATATCGTTTCATGAGTGGATAAAAAAGAAATTCTATGCAAATTCGTTTCACCGGATGTCCAAACTAGCTCTGCTTCTGTTTCCATTGTGCCATAGTACAACATCGTCAATGCAAGTAAACTCAGTCCGACGCTATAAAAAGGTCTTTGGCTTTCTTTTCGAATGACAACCGTAAGATTATCAATATTAGACAATTCAAATCCACGGTCCCACCTTGGGAGTTCATTTGGATTGATAGGTTTTTCTTGTTTTGGTTTTGGTGCAAATTTTGGATCGGGTTCTGCCATTGGAACCGTAGACAAATCTGCAATATTCACAGTTTCATCTAACAAAATGGCAGGTGGAACAGGAAAAATCTCATTAAAAACTTTGGCAAGAATGGGATCTGTGGTTGTCCAACGAATAGAAATCATTTTGTTTTTGGAAAGTTTTGCCTCCGAACTCAGCTCAGGCATAGGAGTTTTGCAGGAGAGGTTCAAAACAATAAAAACAAGGAAATAAAAAAATATTCGTAGGATCATATTAGGTTAAATTTCAAAATTTGATTTTGCAATATTCTAAATTCTTATCTGCCGAATTAAATAAACATAAATAAAAATGACAAGCAACAAAGAAAAGATGACTATATTTCAAGTTAGACTTCCAAAATGAAAATGAATAGGAGATTATCCTGTTATATTAAGTTCTTTCAAGATATAAAAAAAGCCCGAGAAATCGGGCTTTTTCCTTTTCTCTGTGCCGATAGGATTTTCATCCTATCGACTCAAAAAAACTTAATTTCTAACTAAGAAGCGAGTGCTTGGTCAAGTAGGTCTTTCGCAACAACGCGAAGTGCCATTACTTCTTCCGCACCTTCAAAGATAGAGAATACACGAGCATCCACAAAGTATCGTGATACTGGATATTCTTCCGCATAACCCATACCACCATGAATTTGCATTGCTTCACGAGTCACCCACTCAGCAATTTTGGATGCATACAACTTAACAAGTGTTGCTTCCATTTGGCCTTTGTGGTTATCAAGTAAAGTTGCTACATAGTTTGTGTATTGGCGAGTTGCCTGCACAATCATAGCCATCTTCGCGATTTTGAACTTAGTTAAAGTGTAATCGTAAATTGGTTTTGCGAATACTTTACGTTCTTGGGAATAACGAAGTGCTGCTTCGAGAGCCGCTTGCATCACACCATTGGCACGAGCTGCTGTTTGGATACGTCCACCAGCAAATCCTTCCATTTGGAAGTAGAATCCTTTTCCGCGTCCAGCATCACCACCAAGAAGGTTTTCTTTCGGAACAAAGTAATCTTCGAAAGATACTTCGTAAGAGTGCATTCCTCGGTAACCGATGGTTCCGATTGCTTTTCCTTGGATGGTTCCGCCACCGTCTTGTTTGTAACTGAATTCATGTCCTTCAAAGGATGGTTTTTCAGCTAAAATGATAGAAAGACCTCTGTGTTTGAGACTTGGATCAGATTCTGTACGGCAAAGGATAAGAAGGAGATTCGCATAACCTGCGAATGTGCACCAAGTTTTTACACCATTGATCACAAATCCGCCATCTACTTCTTTTGCTGTAACAGAAACTCCAGCTACGTCAGAACCGTAGTTAGGTTCTGTTACCATAATCCCTGCGAATTTTTCACCAGATGCAAGAAGTGGTAACCATTTGTTTTTTTGTTCTTCCGTTCCCCCTTTTAGGAGGGCCTTGGACATAATTTCTGGTCTAGTGATAAGAGATCCAGCAGCTCCGAGGGAACCACGAGAAAGTTCTTCAGTCACAACTAACATAGAAATGTTGTCTGGACGATCATCTGGTTGGATTCCACCAAATTGTTCTGGAATACAAAGACCGAAACAACCCATGTCTTTTAGTCCATTGATGATTTCTTGTGGGATCAGATCGTCATGTCTGTGGACATGTTCTGCATGAGGGACAACCACGTTTTCAGCGAAATCTTTGAAAATTCCGCGGAAGTTTTCATGATCTTCTGAAAGACCATAAGCACCGAAGTGTCCAAGATCAACGATCTTGTCTACAATCGCTTCGTAGTTTTCCATTTTGGATGCTGCTTCTACGTAAGTATTGATTTCATCAGAAAAAAGTTTGGAGAATAGTTCTTGGTATGTGAGTTCATACTCTGCAGGGCGAGCTGCGAGTTCCGAACGAATGTTGGAAACAGTTTCAGCCGCAAAAGTAAGGGCCATTTTCTGTTCCATCTCGCCAGTTCCCTTGGAAGCATCCCAAGCATAAACGATAAAGTTCTCAGCAACACGTTGTTGAGCGGTCATCCAAGCCAATTGGTAAAACACATGTTGTGTTTTGTCCATTTTGCTTACGGATACTTTGCCGTTGTCGGAATTTTTCAGAGCGAGTCGTTTGGTTACATCATTGAGGAGGGCGGCTTGAGCACTAAGAGCCTTCTCCGCCTGGGATTTTTCGAGTTTCACTGCCGTTGCGGTCATGTGTTTAACGTTCCTGCGGTGGTTTTCTTCCACTATACGGAAAGAAAGTACCTTGTCATTTTCATTTTTAGACTAGGTTTTGGGTCGGTGCGGGCCAAACTGGGCAAAAGTTGCGGTTAAGGAAAGAAATTATTGAAAATCATCGGCATTGACCCTGGATCCCACCGTGTGGGGTATGCAATTCTTTCCTTTCCTGAAGGATTGCGTCGTAACCCCGAACTGTTAACTTACGGAACCATTGAAGTGGCTCCGAAAACCCCTTCTCCTACCAACCTCCTCCAAATCCGCAAGGAACTGATGGATATCCTCACCGAATTCCAACCGGAGGCGGCCGCGGTCGAAGAACTCTTCTTTGTTCAGAACACAACGACCGGAATGAAGGTCTCCGAATCTCGCGGGGTCATCTTACTTTCCCTCGGCGAAAAACAAATTCCTGTGGTATCACTGACAGCAACGCAAATCAAAAAAGGAATCTCCGCCAAAGGGAATGCCACCAAAAAAGAAGTCCGGGCAGCCATCCAAATGATTTTAGGATTTAAAGATCTGAAAGGCCACGACGACTCTTGGGACGCCATCGCTTGTGCCTTTGTGGGTCGATCTTTAGTTTGATCCACTCCTTGCATTGTTCATAGACAAAAAGATTTCATTCTTTTGTTCCCGACTCGCATTTGCTGAAACAGTCGAAAATCCAGTGGTGATTTCTAAATCTCCATTTCTTAATCCACTGATCACACCGTCCGCATATTCATCCAAGTTGAGTCCCGCCGTATGCGTGTTAGGAATCCCTAAATCCGTATCGACCATGGGAGGAGAAACTTCAATCACTTCAATCGGTTGGTTGCGAAATTGAAACCTTAAGGTCAAAGTAAAGGAATGTAATGCCGCTTTCGTTGCACTATACACCGGTGCATAAGCCAAAGGGATATGCGATAGTCCGGATGTTGTATTTAAAATCGCCGCATTTTTCTTTGCAAACAGGTGTTTAGCGAATAACATCGAAAGATGAATGGGAGCTCCCAAATTTAAATCAATTTCTTTTCCCAAATCTGCCCAAGGTTCTAGTTCATTTAATTTAGGATAACGTTGGATTCCTGCATTATTGAATAACACATTGAGTTCCGGAAAATCCTTTGTTGTTTCTTGGAATAATTTTTCTCTCTCTTCAGGCTTTGAAATATCACGAAGATAAGTCCCCCACCCAGGATAAGTTTTCCGAATCTCTTCCATTTTCTTTGCGCTGGTTCCGCAAACTAAAATTTGGTTTCCGAGACTGGAGAGTCGTTTTGCCAGAGCAAGTCCGATCCCACTTGTTCCTCCGGTGATGAGGATTGTATTTCCATTCAATTGCATAAATTTTTACCTTTTCCTTAGTTACATTTACAATATTCTGTAAGTTACAAAAAGTCAAGTCCGTAAGTTTTGAAACTAACATTTTTTTCATTTTGTAATTTGAGATTGACCCCCTGGATTTCGATCCGATCCTTTCCTTATGCCAAGAACCGGTCTCACAGCCTCGGAAATCCAAGACAAAGCGGTGGAAATTGCCATAGGCGAAATGCGGGCCAAAGGTTTTGAAAAGGTTCGTCTGGTGGATGTAGCCAAAGAAATGGGGATTAGCCATGCGGCCCTCTACTCTCATTTTCAAGACAAAACAGCTCTTTTTGATGCTGTTTCCGAACGTTGGCTTGTGAAGTTAGATGAAAAACAGGATTTGCTGGTAAAAGAAAAACGAGACCCCATCCAAAAGATCCTCACTTGGTTTCTAAATCTCCACCGAATGAAATTGGAAAAGGTAAATCTTGATCCTGAGTTGTATAAGGCTTTTGATATGGCAGCAGAAGAGTCCAAACCCTTTATCCAAACTCATTTGACCAATATGCGAATCCAAATGGCTAGTTTGGTCACAGAAGCCATAAACCAAAAGAAGATCAAAAAAAGAGATGTGAATTTGGTGGCAGAAATTCTGATTTCGGCAGGAACTGCTTTCACTCACCCAAAACTTGTGGCCCAACACTGTCATGAGAACAGAGAGTCGTTGTTAGTGGAAACGATTGAAGCGGTATTGAAGGGACTAGGTTGAGATGGTGATCAATGTAGAAACGAAACTGTCCACTGATCACTAAAAAGAAAATAAGTTTTTTTTTACTCTTTTTCTCCTGCTAAAAACCTAGCCGTGTTCACATTGCGTATTGTCATTGTCTGATACAATTTATGACTGATTAATTTGGCAAGTTGGCTTTTGTTTACATTTTCTCTTTTGATATTCCAAATGATCGCACCTTTAATATAACGAATATCGAGATAGTCCATTTTAAGTGGAAGTTCCTCGATGATTTTTTTGGAATCTGCTTCTGGAAACAAGTAAGCAATATCCGTCCTTTGCGTGTCATCGTTTTGCCATTCCTCTGGGATCGCTTTGGCAATTTTTTTCATTTCTTTTTCTGTCTTCACAAGAGTGGGGATTTCGAAATCAAAAGTTTTTTCAAAAGCCTTTATAATTTTTGCGAGAACCGTTTTTTGATCATCTTCTGATTCAAAAATGATATTCCCTGAGTTGATATAAGTAGAAACTTTCGTATAACCAAAGGATTCAAAAAGTGTTCGAAGTTTTTTCATTTCGACCTTTCTGTTTCCTCCTACATTGATTCCTCTGAGTAGTGCGATGTATTTCATGGTGGTGTTAGGTGTCGTCCGACTATGTAATTACAAAGAATTAAGATGCTATTGCTAAATCTTTGTAATTGTGAATGCCGTTAAATTCTTTTTGCTTTTTCAACATTTCTTCTTCCAGATCATAATCATTTTGTAAACCAAGCCAGAATTGAGGAGTAGTTCCGAAGAATTTTGATAAACGTATTGCCGTATCAGCGGAAACTGATCTTTTATAGATTAGAATTTGACTGATTCTAGTTTGGGAAATACCAGTTTCCTTTGCAAGTCGATAGGCAGTAATTTTTAATGGAGTAAGAAACTCTTCCGATAGTATTTGTCCAGGATGTATGTTTGCTAAACGTTTCATATTTTTACCGTTATCCGTATTCTCAAACAATTAAAGATCATTAAACCAATCTCTATTAATTTCAACTTTTTCCACAATTTCGATTTCTAAACCTAACTGAAGTTCTTTTAATTTATCTATTAATGCATCTCCATCGATCAAATCAATAGGTGGAGCCCCGTCTCGTGTTGCTTCCTTAATAGCTTCTCTTGTAAACGAACTTGTTGTTACGAACAAACCTTTATCAGCTCGACCCTGTAAGGCACCTCTAAAATCTCGAATTTCAGATGCAGAAACAGAATTATTGCGGTATCTTTTGCATTGGAATAATACATTAAAACTTATAAATCCAGCTATTCTAAAAATTCCTTTTCCATCAATTCCACCATCACCACTCTTGCCTGTTACTTCAACTTGATGAAATCCGGATTCTCTGAGAATTCTTTTAAACAATCGCTCAAATGCATCAGGTTTGATTGCAAACAGTATTTCTTTTAAACCATTTCTCCAATTCCTGAATTCTTCTGGTGCATCGAGATCGTTAGTTTCGAAATCCTCAATTTCTTCTTTTTCTTTTCTTTCTACTTTAGTTAAAGACCTTACATGGGAAACGATATCTTTGGGATTTAATCGATTAGCATTCTTACTTTCACTAGTAAGCGACCAAACACCTCTTGATGAATTTTCCAACATACCCGCACGTTTGAGGTAAGTTCTTGTCCATGCCAAACGATACTCAACCTCGCTACGAGACCCTTTCTCACCATGAGGAATTTCTAGTACATCATTAGAAAGTTCCATTATCGCAAATACTCTTTCGTTTATTTCTTCTATGGTTCCCGATCCTCCTAATTCTTTTAACGCAGAAATTAAAGGATTCATCATTTCGTCATAAGTTGGAATTTTCATTTTATTATTAAATTATTATTTAGAGCGGTAAGATTTAACATCGTCTTAATATTATACATTAAACTTTAGTTCTGTACTTTATCCTAATACGACAGCCTAACCAACACCATCTTATTTAAAATGTATCTAAATACTTTCCTATGGCCTTGGGCAAACCAAAAGGAAATCTTCAAACACTTGCGAAATCAAAAGTTTGTTTTTGAAAACAAGTCCCGTACTTCCGGCTGAAATTTCTGCACCTTCATTGGCATACACTTCAGTGACTTCTTTGTTCTCTGGATTGATTTTAAAAACACGAGTGGGTGCTAGATTCGTTCGATTCATCACATGACGAATGAATTTATAGGTTGAATCATGGGCCGCAAGCCATAACATTCCATTTTCATCTTCTAAAATATTATCGGGGCCCGCACCTATGGCGATGGATTCCAAATACTTTAAATTGATCTTTCCACCACTTCGTTCCACTTGATACACACGAATGGCTTTTTCAGAAAATACAGATCTGTATAAGAGTTCTTCATTTCCTTTTTTACGAATATATATTCCATTACCAAGCATAACAGGGACATTTAAGGCCTGGAAAGTTTTTCCATCATAATAAGATACATCTGCTCTTCCGCTGCGAACGATCATGTCCCAGTACTTACGAAAGGCATTACTAGTTCCATTGTCATTGGAAACAAAAATCTCTCCGGCTTCGTTCATAAAAATATCATTAGGACTTGTGAGAGTGGGATCACTCAAAGTTTTTGTATAGGTCCATTTGCCTGACTTAGAACGTTCAAAAATTTCAAGGGTATGTGGATTCTCATCCACTAGGGTATGGGAAATCACAGCTAGGGTATCAACACCGTTTACTTTCGCATAACTGATACCATGTGGACGAAAATTTTCAGGATAATTGGTTTCAATTTTTTTTGCTTCTAATTTTCCATTCGGGTTAGCGAAAGAAACTTCAAACAAAGCTCCGATATCTTTTAGTCCATTGCGGCGTTCATGGGAAGAAACAATGACTGTAGATGTATCACGGATGAGATCCAAATCTTCCGGGCCAGGAGTTCCTGGAATTCGTTCGCAGCCAGCAATGGGTTTTTCTTGGATGGGGCTACTGCAATTCGCAAACAAGAAAACAAGGGTCAAAATGGTGAAGAGATTCCTTAGGGTTTTTACGCGCATCCGACCATTTTAGCCCAGGAATTCAGAATCCTCCAGAAAATTCTTTCTGGACATTATTGTGCACTGCAAAATAATGGAGAGAGAAGGAGTAACATCCGATGAGCAATGTGGAAAACAAGCTGCAAGATATCGTAAATGCTGGGATTGGCGCCGTAAAAACTTCCAAAGAAGTCTGGGAGAAACTGGTCGTTGACCTAAACGAGAAAAAAAGCAAATTTGAAACAAACTTTCAAAAGTTGAAAGAACAAGGCGAAAGTGATACGAGTGACAATGCCCTAAAAGTAAAAATGGGTGTGGCTTGGGGAATCGTTCGTTTTGATGAAATCAAAGACAACGTAGTAAAATATTTAGATAAAGTGAAAGAAGGAAACCAAAACAAACCTTCTTAAGATTTAGTTTTTTTTGTATCTCACCATCCTGAATTTTCTTCCGGCAGGTTTGTTCGCAGGCCTGCTGGGTTTTTTAAATCAGAACTTTTGAACTTCGGAGTGACCGGATTTGAACCGGCGACCCCTTGCCCCCCAGACAAGTGCGCTACCGCTGCGCTACACCCCGTGTTCTGGAATCCAAAAACCCTACGATCAACGCTCGGTCAAGTCTTACTGATAATTTAGGAAATCAAAGACCCAGATTGTCTGGAGAAATCGCCCAAATAATTTGACCATGTGCAAATCTCTCCCGAGCCACATTGATCGCAATGGTAGAACCAGGTTGGAAAATTAAATTTTCTGCTGCACCGGAATTTCCTAAAAGTTTTGCAGCAAAATACGTGATGTCTGGATTATGACCGACTAACAGAACTGTGTCGGAATTTGTAAAATTGACTAAACAAGAGATAATATCGCTACAACCTTTACCAGCTAATAGGTCATCGGAAGCCACCATTTCGCAACCATACTTTAATTCTTCAGAAAGAATCTCAGCAGTGTGTTTGGTCCTTGTATAAGGACTATAATACACTTGTTTGACGGCTAAGGATGAGTTTTTGATAAACCTTCCGATTTTATGAATATCACTGACACCTTTGTCTGTTAGATCCCGCTGTGAATCGGAAATGGCTGGAGTTGCGTTTTCAGCCTCACCGTGACGAACCAAAATGATCTTCATAGTACTTCCTAAGTCCAAGATTGGAACCACGGACTGGCGGAGAAACAAAAAATTAAGGAATTTCTTGCGAAAATGGCTGATAGAGCCATTCTAAGAAATATGACAGACAAACCCTACCGCAAAAATGTAGGCATGGTGGTTTTTAATTCTTTAGGCAAAGTAATTGTAGGGGAACGCGTACAATTCCCTGGTTCTTGGCAGTTTCCTCAAGGCGGAATCGATGAAGATGAGGATTATTTAGATGCCGCTAAACGAGAATTATATGAAGAATTGGGAGTCAAAAAAGCAATCTATGTAACGGAATATCCTGATTGGATTCCTTACGACTTTCCAAATTCTTTGGGTCTCAATTCTCATTTACAAAAATTTCGTGGGCAATTACAAAGATGGATTTTATTTTATTGGAATGGAACTATTGATGAATGTGATTTGGTCCACCATGAACAAGAATTTTTAACAGTCCAATTTATGGAAATTGATGATACAATCCAATCGGTTGTCGAGTTCAAACGAGCCGTCTATGAGAAGTTTGTTCCTCTTTTTAAATCTGCCATTCAAAATTACATTGCAGAGAATTCAAAATCCAAGTAAGTTCTAGAAAGGAGACTATCTTTGGGAAAATCAGAAGAAGCAAGAGCGCGAATTTTAATACGGGGAACTGTACAAGGGGTCGGATTTCGTTACTATGTCCTCCAAAAAGCCCAAGAAATGAGACTCAAAGGTTATACTCAAAACTTACCCAATGGGGAAGTGGAAGCTGTTGTAGAAGGTGATAAACTTTTTATTGAAGATTTGTACAGAGCCATGCAACGAGGACCTACAAAAGCAAAGGTAAAGGATCATGTCATTGAGTGGAGTGATCCAAAAAATCAATTCAGAACTTTTTTAATCAAAAAATAACATGAAAAAACGAAGACTTGGCAAAACAGGAATGGTGGTTTCCGAAATTTGTATGGGAACCATGACATTTGGCTCCTCGTGTAACGAAGATGAGGCGTTTCGAATTCTGGATCGTGCTTACGATGCCGGAATCGATTTTTATGATACAGCTGAAATTTATCCTGTTCCGCCGCAGAAATCTTGGGTGCATCGAACTGAAGAAATTTTTGGAAAGTGGCTCAAAACAAAACCTCGTGATGGTATCATCCTCGCAACAAAAGTGGCTGGCCCTGGTCACGGTTGGTTTAGTCCCCCACTCCGTGAAGGAAAAACGGCATTAGACAAATACCATATCCGTCGTGCGATCGAAGGCTCCTTACAAAGATTAGGTGTTGAGACCATAGATTTATACCAAACACATTGGCCAGACCATGATGTATCCTATGACGAAACTATGGAAGTTTTGACTGAACTAAAAGAAGAAGGAAAAATTCGTTATGCAGGTTGTTCCAACGAAACTTCTTTTGGGCTGATGAAAAGCCTTTGGACTTCCGACAAATACAATCTCATTCGTTATGATTCCATTCAAAATAACTTTTCCATATTAAACCGTCGTTTTGAAGATGAGCTAGCGCAAGTTTGCCGAAAAGAAGGAGTTTCTTTATTACCTTACTCTCCGCTTGCTGGTGGAGTCCTTACTGGAAAATATAACGGGTCTGTTCCTCCAGAAGGGGCACGATTTGTTCGTTATATGGCGGAGGGAGAGAGACAAAGAAGAATGTCGAATCGTTTCTTAAATGAAAACACTTTGGCATCCACTGCGGAACTGTTAAAAATTGCTGAAAAATATGGGATGAGTGCCACTGTCCTTTCTGTCGCTTGGAGTAAACAACATGACTATGTTGCCTCTACGATCATTGGAGCCAATACGGTAGCCCAACTGGAAGAGTCTTTAAAAGCAACCGATGTCATTTTATCTGATGAAATTCTATCGGAAATCAATCTTGTTTCAAAGAAGATCCAATACCCGATGGGTTAAGGAAAGTATAAACAATGAGTCCTAATTCTTACGATGGTCATATAGAAAAACGTTCCGATTTCGAGGGAGAATCAAATCCGTCAGAAAAAAAAATTTCCAAGTTTGAAAAGATCACCTCGGGAGTCTTTCGAAAGTTTTTAATTTTATTTTTGATTACCTATCTATTCCCTGAATGTTCTAGTTTTGGACCAAAAAATGCACAGAGTAGCCTTATCATTCTTCACATGACAATTGTTAAAGATGAAATGATTTTGGATGAATTGATTGATCCAAGATTTCAAAAGGTTACACTCAAAAAAGGGGATAAAACTTTTGAATACAATGAAAATTCAGAGCACTATTATTACTTCCAAAATTTAAAGGAAGGGCAATATGAAATTCATGATGCAGTCCATCTTTTGAATCGTGGTGCATCAGACTTTTCCTTTGGAAGTACAAAACAACCCACAAAAATTGATATCGATTTTGACCGAGCCGAAATCGAAAAATCAAGAGTGGACTTGCAACCAGGTACAGTTGTGTTTATGGGAAGTTTTCATGTTACCGTTGATTTTAAATTCCAAGAAGAACCTAAAATTACAGTTCGTTATAGCAAATCGAATGAAGAAGAATTAGCAGCGATGGAACATTTGTATAAAAATTTTCCAAGAACTGGTTGGGGACAAAAAGCTAAAAATAGAATGAAACTTCTATCATCATTTGCGCAGTAAAAATCAAATTGGTTTGTCCTCATTCCAAAGTGTTCAAACCAATTTACAGCGATTTACAATTCATTATTTTATAATTCTTAAACTAAAGTTACTAAATCTGGGTTTTGCAAGTGAGGGGTATTATTCCAACTCACGGGCTCCCAATGGCCGTTTTCTCGTCGAAAAACACTAAGAGAAGAATTGGTAATGGATTTCATAAATACTGGAAATTCAACTGGTTGCATCTTGCAGGATAAACCCATCATAATCGCTATGGGAGTGCTGGACGAAACAACTAACGTACTTTTTACGTCGGTTGGAATCTCTTTTGGACCAAAGGAAACTTTTTCAACATATTCTTTAAATGTATAGGGTTCCACAGGATCCCAAACTCCATGAACCCAATCGTTTAAAACAATTTGAATGAGTTCTTGGAAATAATCCCTTGTTTCCTCTTTGCCCTCTTCCCAAGCTTTTTTATAAGATTCATATAATTTGGCAAAGTTATCATTCGCATGACGAATCTTAGCTGCCAGTCCAAGCCACATTTTGGAATCAAATTCATCCCAGGCTGAGTTTTCCAGTGGTTCAGGAATACAAAACAAATCTTTTGAAAAACTTTCCATGATGCCTTGGGCTGTTTGTTTTTGTCGATTGAGGCTACCAGTGTATACAGAATCAAATTCGATCCTTTGGCTTTTAAAGTATTCACCTAATAATTTTGCTTGTTTCCAACCATGTTCAGTTAGTTGGTCATAGTTTTTTCCAAGGCGATCTGCTTGTCCATGACGGACTAAGTACAATAAAGACATTTATGTTTGGAACCTCGGGTTAGAGATGGCCAAATTTTCTTTGAGTTGATTTTTTGCAAAATTCCAAATTTTACCACCAGGTTTTAAATCGGAGTTTGTTTTATCTTTTGATAAGTTTCGAATTGTATTTGCAAATTCTTTGTTCCAATTAAGTAGCAGATTGTATTTTTCTTTTCGAGTTAAATTGGCAAATTCTTCGGATTTAAACTTAGTTTCTAAGTCAGAAATTTTTAAATTTAAATTTTGGATTCGATGAAAGTCGGATTCAAACTCAGAAGATTCTGTTTCTCTTGCAATCACACCCAACATATTCCAAGAAACCAATGTTTTATATGATAACAAATCATCTCCTTCCAATTTTGGAAGAAGTTCCTTCATTAAAAAATCCTGAATGGAGGAAATGAGTTCCTTTGTTTCTGGTCTATATTGCATTACTTACCTCTTCAATGAGTCGCATGGCTTCCCATTCCATTTCCGCGGTTCGCCGACCAATGGCCGCCAGTTCAATTCCTTTGTCTTTGCCCGAAATATGTCTTTCTGTTTGTTGTGCACTCCCGATGGCCCAACGAACATTCCCCATAATTTCCCAAAAAGTTACCTTAAAGGGATCCACTGGGATTCCCGAAGTGTTTTGGTAAGCCTGGTAAAAATCTTTGCGATCACCAAATCCACCCACTTCTTTATTAAGCCTTCCAAATCTCCAGTCGCGCATACACAACCAAGCAATGTCTTCGTGGCGATCCCCAAAGTGGGCGAATTCATAATCTAAAATTCCTTGGAGACCTTCGGAGTTCATCATAAAGTTTCCCGTACGAAAATCTCCATGAACAAGAACTATATCATCAATTGAAGGAGCATTTGATTCTAACCAAAACAAACAAAGTTCTATGGCAGGATGTGATTCAGGAAGTTCGTCTAACGATTGTCTTAGATCAGAAATAGCAATAGAAACATAGTTTTCTTTAGTGACAAATTTTAGTTTTTGTTTGAGTTCTTCATCAGAGACAGAACTTGGTTTTACTGTATGGAGTTTGGCTAAGTTTGCTGCCAGATCCGATACCATCTGAGATTTGCGATAGGAATCTAGTTCCTTATCTTTTGTGATGTAACGTCCGGTGGCTTTGCCTCCAATTTTTTCCATTAGAAAAAAAGGAGAACCTATCACATCGGAAGTTTCTTCCAAAAAAACTGGAGTCGGAGTTTTGACACCTGCTTTATAAACAAGTTCTGCCACTTTGAACTCATCTTTTTTCGACAAAGAAGAAAGTAAACTCGCTCCTTTGTCTGTACGCAAAACTAACGACTGTTTTCCGGATTTAGAAATCAAGTCCAATGCATAATTGTCTTGGCAAGCTCCTCCACTTAAATGTTGCATTTGGGAGACTTTAACATTGTCTTTCCAAACGGAAGATAAGTGAAGTTCAACTTTTTCTTGTAATTCCTTAATTTCCATACTTCTTAGAAGTCCCATTTTTCTGAAATGTAGTTTCGACCAATGACCATCTTATGAACTTCGGATGGTCCATCGGCAATCCTTGCGGCTCTGGCATCCCTATAAAACAATTCTAAAGGAAGGTCTCTTGAATATCCCTTGCCTCCACAGATTTGGATCCCCATATCGATGGTATTGCACAAAGACTCACTCACTTTCCATTTTGCCATAGAAGTTTCTTGGCGGGCATCTTTCCCTTTTTGTAACAACCAAGCCGCTTTCAAAGTCAAAAGGAAGGCCATTTCAATTTCAGTTGCTCGTTCGGCAAACATCCATTGGATTCCTTGGTGGTCTGCAATTCGTGAATTAAATACTTCTCGTTCTTTCGCATAACTTCGAGCAATTGCTAAGGAACGTCTTGCCATTCCTGTCCATCGCATACAATGCGTTAAGCGAGCAGGACCTAATCTTTCTTGAGAAAGTCGAAAACCTTCTCCAACTCGGCCAAGAATCATATCTTCTGGAACTTCTACGTTTTCAAAATTGAGTTCGCAGTGCCCACCTGGTCCATGAGAACCCATCAGTTCAATTTCTCGAACCATCGTGTATCCTTTTGCATCTGTTGGTACAAGGAACATGGTTGTTTTTCGGAAACTCCCATTTACTTTCGCCATCACAATTAGATATTTTGCCCCATTGGCCCCAGTACAATACCACTTACGACCGTTGATAATATATTTATCTCCATGCTTTTCCGCATTGGTCTGTAAGGTGGTTGGATCCGAACCTGCCCCGGGACCTGGTTCTGTCATTGCAAAACCAGTTCGCAAATCACCTTTGATGAGTGGGTGTAGGATTAACTCTTTTTGTTTTTCAGAGGCAGCAATCGAAAGTAAATGCATATTCCCTTCATCAGGTGCATCACAGTTAAATATGTAAGGAGCAATAGGTGAACGACCCAGTTCACTAAAAATAATACATGTTCCAACCAAATCTAAACCCAATCCACCTTCTGCTTTTGGAAGATGTGGAGTCCAAAAACCAGCAGCCTTTACTTTAGCACGCGCTTGTTGGTTGATATCTTCTGGCATTCGACCTTTTTCATAATCATAATGTTTTTCCAGAGGGATGATTTCATTTGTAATGAAGTCGCGAATATTTTTACGAAGTGTTTCCACTTCTTGGGGAATTTCAAAGTCCATTGATTCCCAGAATTACAAGAATCAATGAGTAACGTAAAATCTTTTTTTAATGAGATCGAAAAATAGGTCTTTCTCGTTTTGAATTTCTTCTAATTTCAAAATGCAAATGTGGACCGGTCGCTCTACCTGTTTGTCCAACTTCCCCAATTTTTTGGCCCTTTTTTACTTTCTGACCTACATTTATATTAAAATCAAAAAGATGTCCATAACGAGTTTCATATCCTAAACTATGTTTTAAGATGATTAAATTTCCATAACCACCTTGTTTACCTTTGAAAATTACTTCACCATCCATAGAGGCAAATACATCTGATCCTTGTTCGGCGGCCAGATCAATCCCACCATGAAAGGTATCTTTTTTAGTGAATGGATCAATTCGTTTACCAAAACCAGAAGAGATCCTAGCTTCGGTTAATGGAAATTGAAATCCAAATCCATAGAAAAAAGATTTTTCGGATTTTCCCATTGTGATTCCAGGTAAAAACCATTTTTCTCTTTCAGAATCATATTGTAATTTGTTGGAATCGAGATTATATTTTTCGGCTAACGCTAATTTGGTTTTTTCATCTCCTGTTGATTCTTCAGGGTGAAAGGTTCCCCGCATATTGGGAATTTCTAAAACCATCCCAGGTGATAAATCGTGCGGTGAACTGAGTTCATTCACAGAGGAAAGTGTTTCCAAGTCCATACCTGTTCGTGCCATAATTTTAAAAAAATTATCTTCCTTACGAACTTTGTATTCATAATATTTAAGAGGTATGAGTTCTTCTCTCCTAGCACCGGACTTGGAGATCCTTAAATTTTCTTTGATTTCAGAACGAAGATTTTTTAACGAAGGATTGGTATATTCCAAATTTGCCAGAGTGAGTGGGCTGGAAAAAAGAGACGAGAAGGCACTGAGAATGACCAGGAACAGAGCGCATTTCGGAAAATTGGCAGTTTTAGACATAATCTTCTAATTTGAATATCGACCATTTCCCAAAAAAACGGTGACGATTCTTGCCGAAATTGAGGAACTGTAAGGCAGATGCAGAATCGTTTTTTTGAGATCTTCCGGCTCACCGCTTATTCTTTGGGTCTCGTTTATGTATGTTCTTTCTTCTATTCCGTCATTTTTTTAGCCTTTGTGAACAATACGGTGCTTGGCGATCGGATTCCAGAAGACCAGATACTTCCCCTTTATGAAGAATATTGGGAAGGGAAAATGGATTTTTCCACTATGCTTTCTGAGTATGAAAAGATTGTGACTCCAATCAAAGATCAGTTTCAGAAAGAAATAACTGAGAATCCAAGTTTACTTTTGTCTCAGTTTTATGATAAGGTGTTTTCCGAAAAACCGCATTACCTATTAGGTCATTCGATACCGTGGTTTTTATGTTATGTGGGCTTAGGATATTTACTCTATAAAAAAGTCTTACAAATTCCTGTTACCAATTTACAGGATGAGTTATCAATACCCATATTACTTCGAGGGATTGCCAATGGATTTATTTGTTTTATCGTTGTCGTAATCTTTGGATTGATATTAGAAAGACTATCGGTTCCTGTTGAATCTGGAGTTTTTGCAAAAAAACTTTATGAAGCAATTCATGGAAACACTTACTTATTAGCCTGGGGAATTTATGTTGTCGGTATCATCACAGGAATTTTGGAAGAAATCTTTTTTAGAGGTTTTTTACTAAAGGCTTTTATCGATAAAAATCTTGCGCAAGAAGGTTTATTCATAGTTTCTTTGCTTTTTGGTTGGCTTCATTATGGAGAAGGAACTTCGGTCGCCATTCCGTTTATTATATGCGGAGTGGGTATGTTCTTTGGATACATTTACATTAAGACTGGAAATATTTGGATCGCGATGGCTTGTCATGCCACATACAATTCGTTAGGTTTAATAAATGCTTACCTTCAACTTCCCGGAGTGCAGTCATGAGTTTCATTTTTAAAGGATTCGTATCCTTTGTTTTCTATTTTTCATTTCTCTTATTATTGCCAACAAGCGGAATCGGTTCCCTATTCGCAGGAGAAACAGTTGAAATTTTAGGTGGCCCTGAAGATGTAAACCTTCGTTTGGTGGCGCTCTTAAACAAACTAGATCCGGATTTTTATGCAGATGAAAAAACACAAGGGTTTGTTTACAGATATAGAAACCGTTGGAAAAACCCGTATGATTTTAATATCTATGTAGGAAAAGTTGGAAAAACATCTCCTGATTCTATCATTCGTATTGAATCACCTAGACGTGGTCAGGAAAAAATGTGGAAAGAGATTTTAGAACAAGAATTGCTTCAAAAAGCTCCGCATGAATCAGCAGTTCCATTATCAGAGAAATACCATGTTGTCTCTCAAGGTTTAAACTTAATCTCCCCAATGGCTTCCGTTGGATACAATTCATGGAACTCTCCTCTCTTTTCAAATCGAGATACTTTTGTTAGTATGAGTATTTATTTATTATGCGATTTGATTTTGGCAGGTGGTGCTTATCTTTATGCACAAGAGAATTTACCCAAAAAAAATATTTGGGATAATATGGCCAATGTTAAAGGTGCTGGGAATGTTTGGGACTCGCCGAACGCAGTGGGAGTATTTGCGGCACTCGCCGTCTCAAGAGCGGTTCGAGCCTTTGATGCTTGGGAAGATACATCAGCTCATAATAAAACAGCACAATTTGGTTGGTCGTTTAAATTTTAATCGTTTTAAACTGACAACCAAACCTAATATTCGTAATTTATGATTTGAATAGGTCCCTTGCTGCATCTGCTGCACTTGACCTTTCAAAATCTTCTCTTTCAATTAAAGTTAAGTCTAAGCCTTCTTTGTCAATTCGACTTAGAATCTTTCCAATATCTGCCACCTTACTCAATTTAGTTGCCAAATATTTAAAAGTAATTCCACATTCTGGGCATTTTTTATCTTTTAGATAATTCAGTCCCAATTTTTTACAATTTCCACAAGTTCCATAGAGATCATCAATATAGAGTAGTTGTTTTTTTACATCCTCTACATTGAGCTGTCGCCAAACTCTTACAAATTTAGTATTCTTTCCGGATGCATCTGAAGTCATAGGCAATAGGAAGTATCGTTAATGAATCTTGTCAAGAAGCAATCCTCTGCGCTTTTAATCCTTCTCATTTGCCTTTCTGGTTTTTTAGCTGTTGCCATCGGAGCATTTGGTGCCCACGGACTAAAAAAGATAGTAACACCCGATTTGATGGTAATTTATGAAACGGGAAATCGATATCATTTTTATCATACATTGGCATCACTAGTCGCATTTCTCTTGTTACAACATTCGTTGGTATCTGAATCTTCGAATAAAAGTAACACTTATTTGAAAATAGCTACCTGGATGTTTCTAATAGGAATTTTGATTTTTTCTTTTAGTTTGTACGCCTTAGCCATCACAGGGATTCGGGTTTTAGGAGCTATCACTCCCTTAGGAGGAGTGAGTTTTTTAGTTGGTTGGATTAGTTTAGGAATTGGGTCTTATTATCTTTTTGTACCAAAAAAATAATTCCCTTGTTTACTGATTAAATTTCTAGAAATTAAGCCGTCTGCGATGAGTAACAACCCTTCTGCGGCGGCTTTTCTTGCTTCTTCTGAACTATCCTTTTGTAAGGACATAAGTTCATGTACATACTTTCTTTTTTGTACATCCAAAACTCCAAGCATTGAACCTGCTATTTTTTCATCCATTTGCATGAATGCTAAGGCAAGTGTTTGTGGAGGAGTTTCAATGCATAAATAGTATAATGCAAGGTTATCGAAATATGATAATTGGCTTAGTTTTTCTAATACTTGTTCTGATCCTGACATATGGTTCCTTTGGTTTTAAATTCAGATTTAAATTATTTCGTTACTTCTTTAATTTTCCCATTCAAATAAGAAATTAAGTATTTAGAATTTGCAGATTCGCCTGTGGTTTGTTTCATCAATGTATCGACATCAAATAGTTTCCCCTTTGAATGAATATTTTTCCTGAGCCAACCCAGTAGGTCAGAAAAATCACCTTTCGTAGAAAATTTGTTATGCGAATCAGGAAATTCTTCTGTAAATTTTTTGAAAAACTGCGAACTAAAAATATTTCCAAGTGTGTATGTTGGGAAATATCCAAAAGCACCCATCGACCAATGAATATCCTGCAATACACCTTCGGCATCATTCTCTACCGATAAACCAAAACTTTCTTTCATCTTTGTATTCCAAATTTCAGGTAAATCTTTTACCTGGATTTTTCCATTGATGAGATCCCTTTCAATTTCAAATCGCAGAATGATATGTAGATTATAAGTTACCTGGTCAGCTTCTACTCTTACTTTTGTTTTTTCTGTGCTATTGATATATTGGTACAACTCTTTAAATGGAAGTTCTTTATCTGTGAGACCAAAATCAGATAACAAAATGGGATAAACAAATTCCCAGAATGGCAAGGAACGTCCCACTTGGTTTTCCCACAAACGACTTTGTGATTCATGAATACCTAAACTCAAAAATTCAGTAATTGGCGTGGGCCAATCTGGCATTGCTGACAACCCCGATTCATATAAGGAATGACCAGTTTCGTGTAACACACCAAAGATGGAAGACAGTGGATCTGTTTCAGAATATCTAGTTGTGATTCTCTTATCACCTTTCCCTAAACTTGTGGAAAACGGATGGTTACTAGTATCCAATCTGGATTCTTTTGTTGTTAAACCTAGAAGTGATGGCAAACGATTACAAAACTTAGTTTGTTTCTCTAAGGAGATTGGTCCTGGGAAAGGATTTTTGAATTTAGGAGCGGTAGCCACAATAGGAACCAGTGATTCCTTCAAATCAGAAAACAAAACTTGAATTTGTTCTGCTTTCGCACCTTTTTCGTAACTGTCAAGTAATGCATCATAAGGCTCTGTCGTATAACCGAAGTAATCTGCTTGTTTTTTAGATAATTGTACTAATTCTTCTAAACGTTTTGCAAATGATTGGAAGTTTTTTTCTTTTTTTGCCGTTGCCCATTCTGCATGTGCTAAGTTAGTAACTCGTGCAAATTCGGAAACAAACTCAGAAGGCAGTTTATCTGCTTTCTCTTTTTCTTCCATGAGGACTTCCAACTCACGATTCCAAACTGAACGCTCAAATTCAGGTAGTTCTTTGATCGATTCCTTTGCAGATTGGATTTGATTTAAAAAAGATTTGTCAGTCATCCAATCATGTGTGAGTTCTGCGACTGCGGCGATTTGTGAGGACCGGTATTCCCGACCTTCTTCGGGCATCATCACCTCTGAATCCCAATGCAAAACGGAAGCTACATCTTGGAATAATTTGATTTTACGATATTGTTTTCGGTAATTTTCGAGTGCTTGGGGCAGGGCCATAGTCTCATTTTCTTCCTCCCTCACTTTCTGGAACCAAAAATCATTGACCCTTTACCCCCAACCAAAACTATGTATTTACTGTCGCGGGTGTGGTGTAACGGTAGCACAGCAGCCTTCCAAGCTTCTGGCGAGGGTTCGAGCCCCTTCGCCCGCATGACAATCTCTCTTACTTTTTACAAAAATCCAATCTTAATCTAGAATTCAATTCGAAGGGATCGAACAGTGGTGCGAGCTGATTTGTGAGTGACCCATAGGGAACGAATAAATCAGAAAGAAAGCCACGATGGCTTTCGACGAGCGACGCCGTGACTCGGAGCGCAGTGAGGACACAATGTCCGAACAGCGGAGAGGACGAGCCCCTTCGCCCGCAAAAGACAGACTCTTACTTTTACAAAAATCCAATCATCATCAAAGAATCAATCCGAAGGGATCGAACAGTGACGCGAGCTGATTTGTGAGTGACCCATAGGGAACGAACAAATCAGAAAGAAAGCCACGATGGCTTTCGACGAGCGACGCCGTGACTCGGAGCGCAGTGAGGACACAATGTCCGAACAGCGGAGAGGACGAGCCCCTTCGCCCGCAAAAGACAGACTCTTACTTTTACAAAAATCCAATCATCATCAAAGAATCAATCCGAAGGGATCGAACAGTGACGCGAGCTGATTTGTGAGTGACCCATAGGGAACGAACAAATCAGAAAGAAAGCCACGATGGCTTTCGACGAGCGACGCCGTGACTCGGAGCGCAGTGAGGACACAATGTCCGAACAGCGGAGAGGACGAGCCCCTTTGCCCAGGCAGGTACAGAATGGATATCCGTATCCCCACCCGATTAGGGAGGGGAACTAGACCCGCCACCCAATGACTTCCTCTTACCACAACATCGCTAAATCAAAAAGTCGATTCGGAGCTCTAAAGATTTTTTTTTCTTAAAAATTCATAGTTTTCCATAATGAGTTCATCTATTTACAATTTGGAATTGGTCTTTGCGCCACCGATCGAAGTGGAAATCCTTTCCCGAAGGGAAAGATTGGAACGGAGAGCGGGATCGCTTAATCAATATTAGTTGATTTTACTTTTTTTTGCGAGGCGCCCTGGATAACAACCTAAATATTGTTAGGATATGACATCGTGACAAAACCTTTGAATCCATCTTGATAGACTGCTAAATATAGTTTATCTTTTCCTGGCACGACGACTATGATATGAGAAAACAAACTTCCATTATGCATAGCATAGTATATAGGTTTACTTCCATTAGGTGTTAATGCGAGGATTCCTGTTTTTTTAGAGACTGGCAAAAGACTTTCTGGTATATACAAAACCAAAGATTTCCAAAATGGATGTTTGTGCAACCAAGTGATTAGTTTAGATCGTTCCACTGGAATTGCGATCCAAATTCGGCCCTCAGAATCCCGGTCCATTCCATCCGGAAATCCAGGAAGGCCATCAATCACAACTTCGTCAGTTCCTTTTTTATCTCCAGTTAGGTGAAGGCGAATGAGTCTTGATTTTGATAGTTCGTTCAATAGAATCGATGATTCTATTTCGCTGTTTGAATATTCTAACAAAATTCCATCTAGATAAGTATATTGATGGGCAATCAAACTCGCAGTGTTATCTTTTAAATCATATTTCCATAGATGTCCGTTTCTTCCCAATGTCAGTACTTCATGTTTTGATTGGGAACTTACGCCAAGAATAGAATTAGGATGATCGTATGGTTCAGTAAAATAGATGCGTTCTCCATCTTTGCTAATTGTAAGATCATCTGCTTTTTCTACGTAACGACTGTTTGTTTCATTTAATTTTGAAATTGGGATTTTTGTTTCTTCCTTCCATGGAAAAAATTTTCCGATTTGTCCTTCGGAAGGCTCGACTGTTTTGTCAACAAGTGGAACTCGTGTTCCAATTTTACGTAAACGTTTGGTTGATATCGTTAATTCATAAATACCTGGTCCATCTACGAGAGGGTCTTTGTGTTCTTTTCCACGCGACAAACACATATAAATGATATCTTGGTTCTTGGGATGAAAAACCATTCCACCAGGAAGAAGGGGAGTTTTCACAAAAGGTTCGGAAGTATTTTTTGCTAAATCTACTTTCCAAATCCAACCATCAATAGATGCGATAAAAGCTCGGTTCAAATCTTCTTGAAGAAGGATTTCATCTTGGGCTGGCAGTGTATTTCCGTTGATTGTAACATTATTCTTGATCGGGTCTCCCTCTGATCGAATGGACTCGACAATAGGATTGTAAGAAAGTTCGACAGGACCTTTGATTTGATTTTTAAAATATTCCTCTGGTGTTTTGCAGGATAGGAAAACTAAACAAAAGTTGAATACCAAAAAAGTAAGAAAAGATTTTTGTAAGTTAGATAAATTATTTTTTAATAAAAACATAACTATTCACCTAACAAAAGATTATTTGTCGAAATCGAATACAATCCACGGGAAGACGTATCAAACGATGGGAAATAAACTGAATCTTCATTAGGAACTGCAACAGATATATCTTTTATTTTTGAGCCATCATGCATCGTAAAATAGATTGCTTTTTTTCCAGTAGCATCCAATACCATAATTCCAGTTTTCTTTGCGATTGGCAAAATTCGTTGGGGTAATGAAAGCAAAAATGATTTTATCCAAGGGTTGTTATGGATAAAATTCACGAGACCGGATCTTGGTTTAATGATACCGACCCAAATCCTTCCTGTTGTATCTCGCTCCAATCCATCCGCAAGACCAGGTAAGTTATCAAAAAGTACCTCGAATGTACCTTCTTTTTTCCCACTGATATTGGCTTTGATGATTCGAAATTTTGTAGTTTCTGTTATGATTACCGACTCTTCCTTTGTAACAGAATGTTCCGCAATGATGATTCCATCAACAAAGGTAAAACCATTCATCACAAGGGAAATAGTTTTTTGTTTTCTATCATACATCCATAATTTACCATGAGGATAAAGTCCGATAGCCTCTGGAACAGCTCCGCTTCCCATTGCTGCGTTCACTCTTTCAAATGGCTCTGAAATATAAATTCGATTCCCATCATTTGAAACAGCGAGATCGTTACATAAAGAGAAAGGTCTTGAATTGTATTCGTTTAATGACTGTAAAGAAAATGTAGGGCGTTTCGATTCGGAGTAAACAATTTCAAAATCAGAATTTTCTATTTTTGGAAGAGAAAGAAGAATAGGAGTTATCGACTTTGTTTTGATATTTACTTCATACAAACCAACTCTTTGTGAATCGTCATAAGTGACCCCTCCGAGTTTTGAAGCACAAAACAATATGGATTCTTTCTTTTTATCTGCAAATTGTAATCCAGCAGGATTAACTGGCGGTTTTACCCACGCAGTTTCAAGGTTTGATTTGAAGTCTAATTTCCAGATCCAACCATCCATCCCGGATGCATAAGCTACTTTTTCTTGATTGTTGAAAATAAGATCATCATGACCAGGTAACAGTCGCATAGTGACATTTAAATTTTCTAAAAATGGATCTGGCTTTGTTACTTCCTGAATGGTATTCGGTACAGGTCCTAATTTGTATGCCTTACCAATTTTGATATTGTTTGTATTACATCCAATAGTGAATAAAAGCAGGAAAAATAAGTATTTTTGTTTTTGAATTTTCATTTTAGTTCTTTCCATTCGGCATTTGGTATTTTTTTACGTGAGGGACTTCGTTGTCTAACCAATAGGCTTTGTTCTCTTCTACGACTAAAATCTCTTCAAATTTAAACCCAGTTTTACCCTTTCCTAAATGTGGTTCCACTGCCCATAATCCCACTTTATTACCCTGATGGTCGGGAGTTAATAATTCAGGTAATACTTTGTGTGATAAAAATTCATAAGACCCTTGCAAACTGAACCAACTTGCAAAACTCACAGGCAACAAAGGAAAAGAAACATTAGGAAGATTTACTTTATATACTCTATGTCCAAGTACAGCAAAAGGATATAACGAATGTACGTTGTCAAAACCAGATTGTTTTGCATCGGAATCGATTTTCCACCAAATTTCTGATGGAGTCATTGTAGAACTAAAATATTTCGGAATCTCTTCGCGAAGGTGCAATAGGTATTTCATACCTAAGTCAAGTTCGGAATTTTTGATTAGAGATGAAGAATAACCTATATCGCCGATATAACCATCGACTACTGGTGATACATCCAAAATAAAAGATTCTTCTTCAACCAATTGTTTTTTACCTGGATGAAATTGAGTGAATCGTTTGTATCCGTCAAACCTTGCATGTTCACCAAACCAAGCAAAAGGTCTATGTAAAAAGACATTTACACCGTGATCTCGCAAAAACTCATCCATTCTTTTTGCTGTTTGTTTTTCAGTCCAACCTGGCAACATTTCTTTCTCAATGGTTGTGACACAGTCGTAAGCTAGTTTCTGAGCTTTTAAAAATCCATTTTTTTCATCAGCTGTTGGAATCCGAATCGATTCGGAACTTAGTTTTGAGAGCTTTGAAGATAATTTTGATAATAAACCTTTTTCTTGCAATAATGGCATGAGTCTCTTTTTCCTTAGTAAAAAAAGAGAATAACAAAATATAAAAATCTCTGCTTGAACGATTCCGGTATTTTTATGATTTATTGAAAACTTTCATCCGATTCACAAAATCGAACTTCGGCGGTTTTGAGGTGACCAAAAAAGAGAGAAGGTATAAATCCAAAATTTTCTTTGAAAGTCCTAGAGAAATGTGCCGAATCGGAAAAACCTGCAGCATGTGCTGCATCGGTAAGATTGTTGCCTGCCTTTAATTCTTTCACTGCACGCAAAATACGAACCCATAACAAATACCTTCGAAGAGGGATTCCTAAATTTTCTTTAAACAAACGAATCAATCTATCTTCTGAAATAGAAAAATCTTTTCCTATTTCTCTCATTCGAATGCTATCGGGAACTTCTAGTCGAATTTTTTTAGCAATTTTTTGAATTCTAGGGTCGATTGAAGTTTTTAATTCTTCAAATGGATAAACAGTTCGAAGTAAACTGATCTGAAGTTGTGTTGCTTCTTGATGATTTAAATCACCAAAATACAATGACCACAAAGAATCGATTAATGGTAAAAATTTTTTAATATCTAAACGTTTGACTTCACCAGAAGAAATAGATTCTGAGATAGATCCAAATTCATACGTCTCTGGGTCTATCAACAATGCAACCATTTTCACTCCAGGAGATATAGTTCGGTGGTACGTATTCGGGCCAACTAATGCAACCCGGTATTCTTCTTTTCCTAATTCAGTTTCGATTGTAATATTTTTTTCTAAAGAAATTGCTAATGTAGCTGCATAATGTGAATGAAAGTCAGTTTGCATATTATTGGTTGCAAACATAACACGACTGTTCCATAAATAAAGTATGCTTTTGTTTTCAAACTCCATCTATGATCCTCATACAGAAAACAGATGGGTTAATTTTTATGATAAAACTTCTCTTGTAAATCGAAATAAAATTTAAAGATGCTGTTACTGAAAGATTGCTTCTTATTAAAACAAAAAGTAAAAACATCGAAGAAACAATAAATCAGCGTTTACGATTTCTTCAAGATTGGTTTTTTTGAGTTTGTAGTCTTTTTTTTTTGAGTTTTCTTCTTCTGTTTTTCTAAGTTTTCGCTCACTCTAAATTTAACAATTTTTTTGATCAGAGTATACGGGATTGGCTCATCCAATGGAAATTGAATGGAACCTTTCCCATTTTTATATTTAGAAATTTCTTTTTGAAATGCAAGATTTCCAGAAGGAAGCGCATAAAAACCAATGTGTTTTGCATAAGCTGCGAAATGTACCAAGTTTCCATTTTGTACAAATGTTGGCATCGCATAACTTATTGCCTCTGATGCTTCTGGTGCTTCTTTCTGAATGATACTTCGAACCTTCTGAAGGATATCTTGTACATCTTTCGGAAATCTTCCGATGTATTCATCAATTGATTTTGCTACCTCAGATTTCATAACTTTATTCTCTCTATACTTTTGTTTGTTTCCAATTTCCTTTGGTAAATAACCAAAGAGTAAAAACTCCTACGGAAGATTCCGAGATCATGATAGACCAAAATACCCCTGTGGAGCCAAAATCGAAATGTTTTCCTAATAGATAAGCTAAAGGGATTTGAATGACCCAAAAGAAAATGATATTAATTTTTGTAGGAGTGATTGTATCTCCTGCACCATTAAAAGCTTGTCCAGCAGCCATCCACCATGCATAAATAAAATATGAGTATGAGACAATTTGTAACCATTTACCACCAATGGCGATGACTTCCTGATCATTTGAGAAAATGGAAATTAGGTTTTCACTCCAAAAAAAGTAAATGATGGATACCAGAATTAAATAACCCATATTACAAAAACCGGTAAACCAAACAGATTGTTCCGCACGATCTGGTTTGCCTGCTCCTAAATTTTGACCAACTAACGTAGCAACTGCGTTAGACATTCCCCAAGAAGGCATCATGGTAAACATCATCGTCCTTAAAGCAATGGTTGCCCCGGCAACTGTTTGACTCCCGAATTCCGAAAGTATTCTCATGATAAAGATCCAAGATGTCATACCAACAATCATTTGTCCAATCCCACCAAGTGAGGTTTTTAAGATTCCTTGGATGGTTTCCCATTCTAATTTTAGGTGGGATTTCAAAATTTTGATATGTTTTCCGCCTTGGAATAACAACCACAATTGGAAAAGCACTCCGATCCCACGACCCAAGTTCGTGGCAATTGCTGCACCCGTTATTCCATAAGCAGGAATTGGTCCCCAACCAAAAATAAAAATGGGATCTAAAACAATATTCAGACCGTTGGATACCCATAAAACTCTCATTGATATCGCGGCATCCCCTGCTCCGCGAAAAACTGCATTAATGAGAAAAAGAAGGACGATGACTATATTTCCACCTAACATCCACTGCATATAGTGGTATCCTTCGCTCAAAACCCACTCATCTCCACCCATTAGTTTGAGAAGTTCTTTTGAAAAAAATATTCCAGCGATTGCAAAAGGAACAGAAGCAAGGATGGCGATCCAAATGGATTGAATTGCTGCTATTCCTGCTTTGTCTTTCTCTTTTTCTCCAATTCGCCTTGCAATGATCGCAGTGACCGAAAATGACAAGCCCATTGCAACGGAATACAATAGAAATAAATAAGTTTCGGTAAGACCAACAGTTGCGATTGCAGATGCACCTAAAGCGCCAACAAAATAAATATCGACAACGGCAAATACGGATTCTAATACAAGTTCCAAAACCATTGGAACTGAGAGTAGGAACACAGCTTTACGAATGCTAACTTCTGTATAATCTTCTTCAGAACCAGCAAGAGCTTTTTTTAAATCTTCCCATAAACTAGCACTTGTCATTTGGATTTTTCCTGTAATACATAAAGTTTACCACCTAAATAAGCAATGAGAGGAGTGAGAATCACTAGAGACCATGCATACCACCAAGGTCCAAGATGACCAGCAAATACAACACCTGCAATTCCTAACAATAAACCAATACCACCCAAGATATATGCGTGTTTCATTGGGTTTTGCGGAGCTAACTTAGCAGTCAAATAACATCCAAAAATACTGAATATTATTCGATATCCTAATACAAACAAAACCAAAGGAGTTGATACAAACATATGATCATAAGGAAGGAAATTTAATACCTTAAGAATTGTATCGCAAAGTACAGAGAGGATTACGTTGGATAATAATCCAACAACAATTGCTATGAAACTCTTTAACATTGATAGTTTTCCTATTTTTGATTTAAGAACTGATCAAGTTTTGAAAGTGTCTGTTGTCCACTTTCAATCGCACCAAAGGCAATCACCGCATTTCGAACATTTGTATCAGGAAAAGCCAGTTGCATTTTTACAATGGTTTGATTCTCGCCGAGAGCTATTAGAAATATTTTAGCCAAAAAATCATCCTTTTTATTTACATCACCTGAACCATGTGTGTATTCCATGTAGTCGAATTTCCTAATTTCTTTATATTCGATTACATTTGGATAAACTGTCCCATCTGGTGCGACCATGGTAAAAATCCATTTCCCTCCAATTCGAAAGTCCATTGATTCAGTTGTTGTTTTGAATCCACTCGGCCCCCACCAATGGTCGATCGTCAATGGATTAGAAAGTGTATTAAAAATCAGTTCCTGTGAATGATTCATTTTTCTCTCCATGGAGATTTCATTCGGTTTAGGTAGAGCATTTATTTCTAATTTTTCAAAACTTTCTGACCAACCTTCCTTCATACCTGAACTTGCAAATCCATCTCGAATTTGGTTATTGGCAAATTCGGTAAGGAGAACAACTTTTGTTTTACCATCAACTTCTTCGAACAACACTCTTAACTTTGAATTGAGTATTTTTCTATCGCCTGTTACTCCTGCCATCTTTTGAACTTCCGCCACCCATTCATCAGGATGTTCGTCTACCAAATCACTGATTACAAAACTCTGGAATGGAGTGATTTCTAAAAATTTCCCAAAAACTGGATAATCAACCCCTTCAGGAGATCGCATAACAATTCGATATGATCCGCCTACTTTAAAATCAAATTCAACTGATGGATTTGTGAAACTTTTTGGGCCCCACCATTTTTGGATATGCAAAGGATTTGTCCAAACTTCCCATACAAGCTTTAATGGAGCATCAAACAATCGTTCGATGCGTACTATTTTTTCTTCCAGTGTCAAAATTGTTTCTGAATTAAACATTTTAATAATTTCCTTTCGATTTTTGTAATTCGGTTAAATATGCATCCAAACGATCTAATCGTTCTTCCCATAATTTTTTATATTGTTCTAACCACTGATTGGCTTCCTGAAGTGCTTCCACTTTTAAACGACAAGGTCGAAACTGCGCTGCCTTTCCTTTTTCAATAAGCCCTGCTTTTTCCAAAACTTTCAGATGTTTGGAAATCCCGGGGAGACTCATTTGAAATGGTTCTGCCAATTCGAGAACTGTCGCTTCACCAGATACGAGTTGCATCAGTATCTTTCTACGAGTTGGATCTGCCAATGCTTGGAACGTGGCATTGAGAGTTTCTTCCGAATCCTGCAATTTAACCATTTAGATAATTAACCATTTGGTTAAACTAGAAAGAATGGAAGTTTCTGTCAACAGGGTTTTACAGTTGGTTCGGAGAATTTAGCGGTACAGATTGGATATCAGTATCCCCGCCCGATTAGGGAGGGGAACTAGACCCGCCACCCATTGACGTCCACCTACCACAAAAACCCAGAGAAGAAAATACAATTCTCAAAAATGGAAAATTTAATCTTGAGAAGTTCATGTTTCGAATTTCTCTTAAATTGTTTTTACAGAACGATTTAGAAAATAGGAAGAATTCCCAACGAATTCTTGTTCGCTGGGATGAAAAGGAAGATTCTTTTTTAAATGAATGGATTGTCCGTTTGGATTTACGAAGCCCTTCCAATTTTTGTGGCTTCTTTGACTTCTACTAACTTTCCTGTTTTCACATCGTAATAATATCCATAAACAGGAATGTCTTTGGGAATCAAAGGGTGGTTACGAATTCGTTTGACATCATCAATAACACTTTGTTCCAAATTTTCAAAAGTCAAAAAAGGAATGAACTTCGCTTCATCGGAGCCACCTGATTCTTCTAAGTTACGCCATCCGTTCGAATCAATGGTCGCTGTTTTCAAACTTTTGGAAAGGAGGTTCCGTATGATGGGATCAGTGAAAAGTTGCATTCCACAATCTGAGTGGTGGATGACAAAAAATTCTTTAGTTCCTAATAATTTATAAGAAATGACGAGAGACCGAATGGCATCGTCACTTGCTCGGCCTCCAGCATTTCGGATCACGTGGGCGTCACCTTCGGCAAGTCCTGCTTATTTTGCTGGGTCTAGTCTTGCATCCATACAGGTGAGGATGGTAAAACTTCTTGCTGGAGGAAGGGCCAATTCCCCTTTTTTCCCAAATTCAGATGCATATTTTTCGTTCGCACCGAGGACTTCTTGATGAACTTTGCTTGTTTCTTGTTGGATGAGTGTGTTCGACATAATGGAAATAAAATTCACTATAACGAAGTAGACAAGAAAACCAATTTTGGATCCAAGATTTCCGGTTCAGATTTGTACAGTGGATTTTACAAACGGCCAAAGGACTGGAGATGTACCTTTAAGATTGAAATTTTGTGCCAGGGATACGAAGGGCTTGGTCACCTGCCATCGTTAGATGGTAGGTGACGGGAGCGAACGCGGACCCCGGAGTAGCCCGGTCAGCTACTTTGAGAGTCCGCTCTTGTTTTTATTTGAGGCACCATAAAAGAAACACAATCGTTCTATTTTGTGGTGGGTGAATGTGGATTAACTTGCTAATGGATAGTCGATATAACCTTTTTCATCAGCTGTATACAATGTTGTTTGATCAAAAGAAACCAATGGAATGTTTTTTTGAAATCTTGTGACTAAATCAGGATTGGCTAAAAATGGTTTTCCAAATGCAACTAAGTCTGCAAGTCCAGAAGATAAATCTTTTTCAGCTCGTTCTGCATCATAACCACCACTAAGGATGAGTGTCCCCTTGAATGCTTTTCTGATGTTCTGAACTGTTTCCGGTTCTACCTTGGGAGCACCCATAGAAGAATGATCTACCAAGTGGATGTATACAACTCCAATTTCATTTAATTTTTCAGCTAACAATGAATATTCGTCATGAGTTTCAGGAAATGGAAAAAGATCGTTAAAGGCCGTATATGGAGATAAACGAATGGCCGTTTTTTCTTTGCCGATAGCATTACTCACTGCCGTTGCTACTTCTAAAATAAAACGAATTCGGTTTTCAATGGAACCACCATATTCATCTGTTCGTTGGTTTGAAGATGGATGCAAAAATTGTTCTAATAAATAACCATTGGCTGCATGCAATTCAACTCCATCAAATCCTGCTTTGATTGCATTTTTGGATGCTAAAACAAATTCTTCGATAGTTTCTTTTAGTTCTGCTTTTGACATTTCTTTCGGTGTAGAGTGTTCTTTCATTCCGTCTGTGTCAGTCCACATTTGTCCTTTGGCAAGGATTGCCGATGGCCCAAGAACTTTCGCACCTTTCGGTAAATTCAATTCATGTCCGATACGACCTGTATGCATGAGTTGGACAAAAATTTTACTTCCTTTCGCATGCACTTTGTCTGTGACTTTTTTCCAGGCTTTTGTTTGTTCTTCTGAAAAAATTCCAGGGATTCTCGCATAACCAAGACCATTCGGAGAAGGAGAAGTTCCTTCTGTCACGATGAGTCCCGCTTCCGCTCTTTGTTCGTAATAAGTTGCAACGATTTCTCCTGGCACATTTCCGATGGAACGGGAACGGGTCATGGGGGCCATCACCACTTTATTCTTTAAGGTAAGGTTTCCTAACTTCGCTTCTGAAAATAATGATTTCACAAGGTTCTCCAATTTTGATTTACTATTTAGGAAATAGACTACGATATGAAGTGATTTGATATTGCATTTATTTAATATTAAACTAATTTTCCAAAAAAAATCATAAATCCAACCCGAGGATGGTTAAGTCGTCCTGGCGATCCTGACCATTTAGAAAGTTTTGTAGTGTTTTTAGGAGATGGTCCACCACCCCATCCAAACTGAGAGCACGTGTGGATTGGAAGAGGTGGTAAAGCGATTCCTCACCAAATTCTTCATCTTTCGAGTTAAAAGCCTCAAAAACACCGTCAGTAAAGACAAAAAGCCGATCTCCCTTCTCAAAGTTTATTTCGGATTGTTCATAGTGGATTTGTTTTTTGAGCCCGATCATCCTTCCCGTTTTTGAAAGAAGTTGGATTTTTTCTTTCTGCACCAGTACAGCTGCAGGATGGCCTGCGGATGCATATTGGATTTTTTTTTCGATCAAATCGATATCGAGGATCATTGCCGTCAAAAGACTATTCAAAGAAACAAAGTTATCCATAAACTCTTCATTAAAAATCTCCAAAACTTTAGCAGGTGGTAATTCAAAGTTTTTGATAGGATCATACAAACCTTTGATTGCCATAGTGATCATTGCCGCATGAACACCATGGCCTGTTGCATCAGAAATTAAAATTCTATACTTTGAGTCTTTGAGAAGGCTTAAGTCAAAAAAATCACCACCCACTTCCGATACAGGAAGATAACGATACACTAAATTTAATTTTTTGATGAGATTGGAGTCAATGGCCAAGGAATTCTCTTGGATTTTTTTTGCAACGAACAGGTCTCGTTTCATTGCATTGAGTGTACGATTCAAAGTGAAGGTTCTTTCTTTTACTTTTTCCTCTAAATCAAAATTGGATTTTTCTAAACTAAGTTTTACTTGTTCTTCTGCAGTTTCTTTTTCTCTAATGATGGTATGATAACGATCCGCCAGTGCAAACGCAAGTAACATCATTTCAGCCGCTGATCCATATTGTGGGCCATCAATCGTAAAGGAATTGGTAGGGAGATAACCCAATGCACGCAAAGTAGAAAGAATCAAAGCAAAAAACAAAAATGCAAATGCTAGAAGGAAAAAATAGGCGATTCTCTGCCTTTGGAACGAACATACTATACCAATGATTAAAATCCAAAGTGATGTAATGGTATGGCTAAACACTAAAGTTTTGATCCAGAATTCAAAAGAATAAATATATAAAATAGGCAATCCGATTTGGATCAGAATCAATATTATGCTCAAACGATCTAGTTTGGGAATGATCTGTTTGGTATTTAACAAACTTCGCATAAAAATTAAAAACAGGATTAATACAACGGAAATAAAAAGATTCACCGAATATTGGTCCATCCAAGGTGAAAATTTCCATAAATATTCCGAAGCAATTCCGTTATGCGAGGCAATCGTAAACGCAGTACTAGTAACCACTAGAACATATAAAAAATAATTTTTGTCTTTCAGGATAAAAAACAAAAACAAATTGAATAGAGCCATCGCAAATGCAATTCCAAAGTATATGGCTTGGATGACGTGATCGTTGATTTCATGGCGATCATAGAGATCTTTATTCCATAACTGAATGGGAAGATTGATGGAGTTTGGCGACTTTACTTTGAAATATACAATCGCATTAGAATTTTCCGGAAAAGAAATGGGAAATACAAAAAATCTGCTTTGGTAAGGGCGATTCAACATGGGAACCGAATATCCCGAAGAAATCTTTTTAATTTTTTTTGGGTTACGAAAATAAAAATCCAAAGTTTTTAATCTTGGATAAGAAACAACAAAGGTAACCTCTTTAGAAGAAAAACTTTGATTTTCTAACGAAACCCTTAACCAATAGGTTGAGTTTGAATAGGAAAAATTGAAAGCTTCCTTCGAAGATTTAACTTTCAGAAATTGTGATTCATATTTTGGTGAAACAATATCTTCGAAGTTCAATTGGTTTGTTTTATCTTCCAAAACTAATATCGAATTTGTAAGATAAAGCGGAGAAAAATCACAATCTTTGATGTCGATTACAGAGTCTTCGGCATCAATTTGAGAAGTTGCTAAAAACAAAACCAAAACAAAGAGAAATCTTTTTTTATGAATCAAATTCATTTGGATTCTTCTGTCTCAAATAAATCAATGGAGAACATTTGGTTGTTTTTTGCAAAAATACAAATGCCATCAAAACTAACCGACAACCCTTTCGGACCAGGGAGTATTTTTTGTTTCAGCTCTTTTCCATTGGGTGAGAGTAAAATAAGTTCAATTTGGTCTTCTTCGCTATATTCATCAAAAAAACTCAAAATCAAAATTGTATGTTTTCCATCAAAGGTAAAAAGGGAAATCACTTCACTTTGGATTGGTTTTTCAAAAACTACATTCCCCAAAAAATCAATCATACGAATTCCAGAATGATCGGCCGTGATGATGATCCGATCTTCTGTTACAATCACCGGTGATTTGGCATTACCGAATGAATGTGGTCCAAGAGTATCGGTTGTGCTGAAAGGAAGATCTTTGATTGTATTGAGTTCAGAATCCAAAAGAAGAGAACCATCCAAAGCAAATGGTAAATAAATCCCGCCAGGAAATTCTACAGGTGGAGAAGCCAATTCCCGCACCAAAGAAATTCCAGAACTATGTGTTTGTTCAAAGAGTTTTTTCTTTCCTGTATTTGCCGATTCAACAATGGCATAATAAAAGTATAATTGGAATTGTGAATCGATAAACACTGGATGATAAGGAGAAAAATATTGGAAAACTTCTTCACCAGTTGGACTGATTCCCAAAATTCCTTTTAGAGTATGGAACAAAAGATTTCCGGACTCTGTTTCAAAAGCTCTACCAGAAAAAATCTCAAACTTTGGCAATGTAATTGTTTTCTTTAGTTTTCCAGAATTCAAATCATAAACATGGATTTGTGATTGGAAAGGAAGATACAAAGTATCAGAAAGAATCGTAAAATTGAAATTATGTACGATTCGATTTTCTGAGACATCACGTTCTTCAGTTGAAAGGATTTCATAACAATGAAAAGCAAGTTTGATTGATAGAATAAGTTTACCAGAAAGATCATAAATACAAAGTGTATCCGGTCGATTTAGTTTTGAATAATATTCTGAACCTTTTTGGAATCCTTGGTAAGAACAAAGATAACCGGCTTGGTAAAAAAGAACTGGAATTTCTATCCCATCGACAAATGGTTTTTGAATTTTTTCCTTCCAAAGCATTTGTTTTTGATTAAGGTCAAATGATTGTAGAAAATAGTTTTCTTCGCTATAGGCAATACATACAAATTGATCCCTTCCGATGAATTCAGAGGCAAAAAACGATTCATTTTCCTCCAATTGGAATAGTAAACGTGAGGACTGAGGAAACCATTTTTTTTGAATTCCTTGGAACTCCAAGAGAAATTCTTTTTGAAACCATTGGCGTAACCAGCGTTTTACGGAAGATGGTAAATTCGGATCTCGGTTGAGGAATAAAACTTTTAGTTTTTCTGTTTCTGTTTTAGAAAGAATTTCCAAAACCTCTTCAAAGAATGAGTAAGGAAATAAGTTTTCCTTTGCGGCCACGAGACGAGAAACAGTGGGGTTACGAATCAATTCTGAACGCTGGTCATCAATTCGTTCTGCTGTCTGTTCGTAAAACTCTGGATAGGTGGATCTTGGGTCACCAGTCCCTCTGGTTTTGATCCACCAGAAGCTATGGCAATCCTTACATTCATAAATTTCTTTGAATCGATTCAGGGAATTTCCTACGATATCATCGGTGGGAAATTGGTATGTCAACCTTTCATCACGAACGGGTTCTAAACGTGAAAATTGGCTGGATCCTTCTTGACAAAATAAACAAGACATATCGTTTCAGGGAGTATAGGTCTATCTAGGAATAATACGTAAGTCAAGCCAGATTCATACCCAAGGAAATAAAGAAATCCAACACTTAGTTCTTGGCAATTTTTTTCCAAAATTTGAATCTTACCAATCATCCATGTCGATTCTCCCTAAGACATACGAAGCATTATTTGCTGACCTAAAAAGGTTGGAATCAGAAAACCAAGTTTTAAAACAATCTTTGGAAGACAAAGATGTAAGCCACACAAACCTAATCCATGCTCTGCAATTCACGCAGTTTTCAATTGATACCATCTCTGAATCCATTCTTTGGTTGGATTCAAAAGGCAATTTTGTTTTCGTAAATGACGCCGCCTGCAAAAACTATGGTTACACAAAAGAAGAATTTCTTTCCATGCAAATGTTCCAAGTTGATCCATTGTTTGATCTCGAAACATGGAATGCACATTGGCAGGAAATCTTAGATCGTAAAACATTTTCTATCGAAACAATTAACCAAAGAAAAGATGGTATTTCTTTTCCTATCGAAGTTACGGTGAATTTGGTGGAATATGCTGGAAAACAATACAATTGTGCCATTGTTCGCAATATCACAGAACGAAAATTAGCAGAAACAAATTTAAGAGAATCTGCAATTCGTTTGGCAGAACTCAACTCATCAAAAGATAAATTTTTTTCCATCATTGCGCATGACTTACGTGGGCCACTTGGCACCCAACGGGAATTTACCAAAATTTTAAGCGAAAAAGATTCTAAATTTTCTGAAATCGAAAGAACAACTTATTTGAAAATGTTGGAAGAATCTTCTGACTTAGTGTATTCGTTACTCGAAAATTTATTGGATTGGGCTAGATCTCAAAGTGGAAATATAAATTACCAACCAGTATCCATTCAATTTTTTGACCTCGTCGAAAGAGTGATTGGTCTTTTGGCATTATCAGCTAACAAAAAACAAGTAACCATTTTAAATCTTATTCCAAAGGACCAAGTTATTTTTGCTGATTTATTTATGATTGAAACTGTAATCCGCAATTTAATTTCCAATGCAATCAAATACAGTATTGCCAATACCGAAGTAACGGTAGGAGTTTTACAACAAAACAAGGAATTACATTCTAATACAAATTTGGAATTTGAAAATCCCACAACAAAGTCTCCAGTGAATGAATTCATTTTCTTCGTTAAAGATAGAGGAGTGGGAATGAAGCAGGAACAAATCGATAACCTTTTTCGATTGGATCAAAAATCTTCAACCAAAGGTACGGCGCAAGAACCGGGAACAGGACTTGGACTCATTCTCTGCAAAGAGTTTTTAGAAAAACAAGAAGGTAAAATTTGGGTAGAAAGTGAACTAGGATTGGGTTCTACTTTTTTGGTTCAATTAGTACAACACACAAAAACAAACTAACATCATTCTAAATTTTCAAAATCAATTATCTTTCTAATTTTCTTTTTTTCTAGATTCTATTTTTCAAAAATTTATTTTTTACCAATGATGAATCGAATATGCAAAAAATTATTTCTAGTACTTGCCTTACTAGTCACACCAATCTTTGCTCAAACTCAATCCAATCCTCCAGAACCAAATTTGGATTCAAAACCTAAATCTTCTTCCATACTTGGTAAAGGATTAAAAGTCATCGAACTTGCTGGAGAATTTGCACAAACACCTTCAGAAGGTGGGCCACAATCGGTATCGAGTATTCTCAATTCTTCCCGTGTGGCAGCAAGTTTTGTCAATTCCGGCACGGCAAACAACCTGAACCCTCCAGGGATTATTACCGAAAGTGCGGAATCAAGACCAACTTCTACAGTATCACCTCGAATCAAATATTCTCACCAAATCTCTGAAGATTTTTTTATCGGATTGGTTTATGCAAAAGGAGAACATTACAATGATACAAGAACCAGTTTTAGTACAAATGGATTGTATTTGAACGATCGAGTTCGATCAGGAATCAATGAAGTTGGATTTAAAATTGGCGTTGGTCCTTTAAATTTTCTAACAGAAACAAGTTCACATGAATTTAGTTTTTCTTATTCTGAATTATCTTCCAAAGGACCATTTCAATCCTTTCAATTAAAATTTCCTTTTTTAAGAACTGGCGAACAATCTGTAACGGAAGGTTATGCATTATCAACAGGAACTGTTGAGTTTCGGACTAAAAATTATGGAATGAACTACGGTTTTGTGACTTCAATTACCGATTGGTTAAACTTTTATATGATGGGTGATCTTATCGTATTTGCAGGACAATTAAAACTAGCCTCTTACGGGATTGAAAACTCTTCAACTGGCACACTCAATTCGAGTAACCAAGTTGTATTTAGTACACCTGTTACCAAAACAGACTTAACCATATTTCAATCAAAGGAAGGTTTGGCTCGTGGACTTGGTGGGGCTTCGGTTTCTTTTGAGATGGGACTTGTTTGGAAATTCTTTGATACCTTTGGTTTAAAGTACGGTGGATTTTACCAAATGTCTTCTTTTAGTGTCTCAGAAGTGACAGGTTATAATTTAGGACCTGGAAAAACTCCCGTGGAACTCAGCACAGTTCCCAATCTCAATTCCTCACAAAGTGCCAAAGAATATGGTTCTTTTGGAGTGAATGTTTCTATTGTGAAAAACTTTTGATTCTTAACTACTGTCTTAATAGTAGCGATACTGATCGCAAAAATAGGATTCACTCATGAAACACAAATCGATAGAATATGCCCAAAAACTAGACTTCCAATGGCCAACTTCAGATCCATTTTTGTTTTGTGTACACCATGAAGATTTTTATCCCAAAGGCAATGGAAAGTTTGGGCCAGACGCTTCCTTACAGGGAAGACAAATTGGCCAGGACTTTGCTGGCAAAGATGGATGGAGGATGTACCACGGGGAAACCATTCCCGGTTTTCCTGGGCACCCACACCGCGGATTTGAAACTGTAACAGTTGTCCAAAGAGGTCTGATTGACCATGCCGATTCCCAAGGTGCTGCTGGAAGGTATGGAGATGGAGACGTCCAATGGATGACAGCAGGTGCTGGGATCCAACATTCGGAAATGTTTCCTCTCGTAAATGAGTCTGGTGATAATACTTTGGAGTTATTTCAGATTTGGTTGAATCTGCCTGCAAAAAATAAATTTGTAGATCCCCACTTCAAAATGTTTTGGAACGAAGACATTCCAGTGAAAGTGGTGACTGATACTTTAGGCAAAAAAATAAAAATTAAAACGGTCGCAGGTTCTTTGTTTGGCGAAAAACCGCTAGATCCACCTCCAGATTCCTGGGCAGGTGATCCAAAAAACGATGTGGGCATTTATATTTTAGATTTGGAACCCGAATCCAGTTTTGTGATTCCCGGAAGTTCTAGTGGCAACAATAGAAACCTATATTACTTCCGTGGAGAAGGCCTAGTGCTTGATGGAGTTGTGGTTCCGGGAAAACATATGTACAATCTAAAATCGGAAATTGACGTGGAACTAAAAAACGGATCCGAATCTGCTCGTATTTTAATTTTAGAAGGTAAACCCATAGCCGAACCAGTGGTTCAGTATGGACCTTTTGTGATGAACAAACAAGAGGAAATCCAACAAGCATTTGACGATTACCGCAAAACACAGTTTGGTGGTTGGCCTTGGGATTCTTATGATCCAGTACATGTTGGTAAATCAAGATTTGCAAGACATGCCGATGGCAAAGAAGAAATCCCCACTAAATCCTAAATCGAGTGGGGATTTCCGTTGAGAGTTAAAGGGAATGTGAATTTTTAACGGTCTGTCAAACAACCCGTACTGGCATCTTTTACCATCTGGATGTATTTCCAAAGATACCCAGAGGTAATCCGGTACGGAGGTTTTTTCCAAGTAGCCCTTCTTTTTTCTAGTTCTTCCGGTGATACAATTAACTCAAGTTTGTTGGTGCGTGCATCAATGAGAATTTTGTCACCATCTTGGACTAGGGCCAATTCTCCACCTTCCATGGCTTCAGGTGTGATATGACCCACAACAAATCCATGGCTTCCTCCAGAAAATCTTCCATCCGTAATGAGGGCTACGTTATCCCCAAGACCTGCACCGATGATGGCAGAAGTTGGTTTTAACATTTCCGGCATTCCCGGTCCTCCTTTTGGTCCTACATAACGAATCACAACCACATGGCCTGGTTTTACTTTACCATCTCGAATTCCTGCGTTGGCTTCCACTTCGGAATCAAAACAAATGGCATTCCCTTCAAACATTTCCCCTTCATGGCCTGTGATTTTTGCCACAGCACCTTTTTTGGCAATGTTGCCGTAAAGAACCTGGATATGGCCTTCTTTTTTGATGGGGTTACTGACAGGTCTCAGTAAGTCTTGGTCACTTGGTAAATCAGGAAGTCCTTCCAAGTTTTCTGCAATGGTTTTTCCAGTGACGGTTAAACAAGATCCATCAATCAAACCTTCACGTAACATAAATTTCATGATGGCAGGAGTTCCACCAATGGCATGAAGGTCTTCCATAAGATACTTTCCACTTGGTTTCATATCAGCTAACAGTGGAGTTGTGTCGGTTACTTTTTGAATTTGTTCCAAATCAAGTGGAATGCCCATTGTCCTTGCAATCGCAATCATATGTAAGGCAGCATTTGTGGAACCACCAAGAATGGTCACCACACGAAGTGCATTTAGAATGGATTTGGGAGTGATGATATCAGAAGGTTTGATATCCTTTTCAAGAAGATTGTACATATACTTTCCAATATTCATACATTCTTTCTTTTTTTCTTCACTACGAGCAGGAGAAGAGGAACTATAAGGCAAACTCATTCCCATCACTTCAATTGCCGTTGCCATAGTGTTTGCCGTATACATTCCACCACAAGCTCCAGGGCCTGGGCAGGAATTCTTAATTACTTCTTTAAAATCTTCTTCAGTGATTTTGCCGTTAATTTTTTTTCCATAAGCTTCAAAAGCAGAAACAATATTTAATTTTTCACCTTTGTAATTTCCGCCATTGATCGTTCCACCGTACACCATGATGGATGGCCTGTTGAGTCTTGACATTGCCATAATGGCACCTGGCATATTTTTATCACAACCAGCAGTAAAGATAATCCCATCATAATAATGTGCACCTGAAATTGTTTCGATGGAGTCGGCAATAATTTCTCTGGAAGGTAATGAATAACGCATCCCATCATTTCCATTCGTGATTCCATCACTAACACCAATGGTGTTAAATAATAGACCCACCATTTGTTTTGTATCTAATACACTTTTCTTTTGTAAGGATGCAAGAGTGGTGAGGTGCATGTTACAAGGATTTCCATCAAATCCAGTGCTTCCAATTCCAATGAATGGTTTATTTAAATCTTCATAAGGAACTCCAGATCCAATGATCATTGCTTGGGAGGCAGGAAGGGATTCATCTTGGGTAAGAATGCGGCTATATCGATTCAAAGTCATAAAATTCAATTTCCTTCAGATTAAAGACAAAATGTGAGATGGCGAGGTTAAGGAAAGCGGATTTTAGATTTATGGATGAACGATTTCGACCAGGATTTTATTCTCATTGTTTCCTTGCGCAAGGTCCTTTTCCCAATCTTTAAATTCTAAATTCAAACAACTGTTAGCACGGTCACGATTTGCCTGAGGCAAAAACCCATTGGCTACTATGAGTTTTGCTGCTTTTGCAATTTTTCCTCTAACAGACTCCAACCAAAGGATTTCAGTAAAATTAGCGAACCTTGTTCCATTGTTTACTTGGAATCCTTCTAATTCGCAAGATTCAGCCACAAGAAATGTATATTGGGATTTAAAGGTATCAATATTGGCCGTAGTTGTGGCCTTCAAACTCAATACTCCTGATTGCAAAATTGATTCTTGGCAATCCGTAGTTCTTGTTTGGATGATGCGAGCATCATTGATCATCACATTCACTTCGCTCTGGGTGACAATGAGTTGGTTGACATTGCATACACCAAGAGGTCTTCGACTACAAAATTGGTTATTCGAAGATAAGGAAGTATTGGTTTTGATACAATTTCCCGATTCACGAATTAAATACAAAGTTGTTAAGTTAAAAGTTTGTTTGTTCTCTTCTTTTTTTTGTTTTTCTTCCCCACTATCAAAACAAGAGGTTAACATTAATATGATCGATAATACAATCAGTGTATTTTTCAAAATCGCACCTCCATCCCAATATTGATAAGAGGAATAAAAGCTAATTTTCCATTCGGAGTTTGCGAAATAATGTATGGAGAATTTACAGTATCATAAGTTGGTGCGGGATTTTGATTCCTTTGGTAGTTTTTTGTATTATCAAATTCGAATCCTGCTTGGTTCCTACGGCCATAAAAATTTACAAATTCAATATAAGTATTAATATAACCCCAAGAATAATTTTCAATCCGATCGATTCTTAAGTCAAATTGATGGAAGGGCAAAAATCGATCACTGTTATAGTTCCCAGAATAATTTGGAAAATATAAGTTCAAACCAAAAGTTGCGGCTTGATTTGCTCGTGTAGCACTTGTAATGGGAGTGTAAGGTGTACCTGAAAAATACCGAAACCTTCCACCCACCATCCATTCAGGATTAAATTTATAACCAAATACAATATTTAAAATATGAGTTCTATCTAAATCATAAAGTTGTTCTTTATCGTTATTATAAACAACTTCAAATTGGTTATCATCATAATAATTGATATAGTTGGTTCCAATTTTGGATTGGGCAAGAAGCGTTCTGGAATTATTCAGTAAAGTTCTGTTTCTTGTTTCATCACTGGATAATCTGGCTTGGTTATTGATTCGTTTGGTGATGGAATTTGTGTAGGAAATCCAACCAAAAAGTCCAGATTGTTCTCTTGGATCTTTTGTTTTTTTAATAAAAATTTCAACACCTTCCGAATGACCATAACCTGCATTCGAATAATTTAGATTTTTGGGTGTGATGGGATTTGCGAGGACTTTGGCTGTCTCATTTACAAAAACTCGAGTGTCATTGTTCAAAGCATACGGATCAACAATGTAGGCATCAGGAACAATGATATTCTGAAAGATATTCCGAAAACCTTCGATTTTAATTTGCCAATTGTTAGCAAACTCCTGGCTGACTCCGACAGAATTATGTTCGGAACGTTCCATATATAGATTAGGATTTCCTGACTTAGCAGACAAGGCCTCAATCGACACAGGAGCATTGTAATGAATTCCATGCCCAACCATAAACCCTGTTTTTGTGGATTCAAAAAGATAACCACCTGTGATTCGGGGAGCCAAATTGGTTTCATTGCTGCCAGAATAGTTGTCAACCCTTGCTCCTGGTGTTAGGCGAAATCCACCGTATTTAAAGGGAAGTTCCGCATAAGCAGATTTTTCCCGGTATCGAATTCGATCTCCATCGATCACGGATCGAAAAGCAGCATTGGAATTTAAAAGATCATTAAATATATTATAAAATAATCGGTTATAAGAAGAGATATTCTCTCCTTTTAATGTGGTCTCGCGGAACCGACCTTGGACACCCGCTTCTAATTTAAGATGTTCTTCCCAAAGTTCCCATTCAAAAGCATTATGAACATAGGTGGTGGTATCAGCAGTTCGATTTTGTAATCCAAAAATATTTTCTGCTGTCAGTGGATTCGTAAATCTCAATTCAAAAAATTCATTAAAGGAAGTGCGTGAGTATGATAGGGTATTTCGAAATGTTTTTCCCTTCCAAACGTATCGGATGGCATCAGTGCGAAACATTCGGTCAAGGCCAGTCGGAGGACGCGGGTCTTCTCCTCCCCTTTCCAAATCTGCTTGGGCTTTGGTGTATGCTTGCCTATCTCGTGTTCCAAACGTTTGGATGGAAAGTCGGTGTTCTGAACTAATATCCCAAATCAATTTCCATTGGTAATCTTGATACTCTGCATACTTTGCATCTTCAGGAATCCCTTGCGGATAGGCCTGTAATAAAACCAAGTTAGGATAGTTTTTCCTTCCAGAGCTGATCATTGCCAGTCCTGGCAGGACTTTGGATTGGTTATAAATATCTGATAAAAACAAATTAATATTGATGACTGTTTTATTTTCATCAACACGATCAGTACCTTCGATGGCAATAATCCCACCAGTCGCATAACCATATTTAGCTGGAAAAGCACCTGTAAATACATCAAAGGATTTAATTAAATTGTTATTTAGTACGGAAGATTGATTTCCCAAATGGAATGGATAAGAAAGTGGAAATCCATCAAAATAATATTGGTTTTGTCTTGTCCCACCACCGCGTAAGGATAAATCTCCTCTTTCACTATTGGAATAGGGATTTCCGGTTAACAAATTGGTTCCAATGTTTGTAAAGACTGATGGTAAAATTCCGACGGGGGCACCAATCACAACACCCGGAATGGTTTGGAGAGCTTTTAAGGAATCACCAGAAACTCCGGGGAGTCGTTTGATTTCCTCTTGTACAAGTCCATACCGAGAAAGAGGAGTTTTGTCCCTTTCTCCGCTAACTAAAATTCCCGATAGGTTTGCTTCTGAGATGGTGACGAGGATCACCTGCCCTTTGAATCGAACTTCGCGAAACACAGATTCGGTTCTGTCGGCAGTAGAGATTTTTATTTCATAATACCCAGGTTCGGGAAATCGAAGTTTGGCGATCCCCTCTTCATTGGAAACTCCACTAGCTTTGCCTTTTTTTGAAATCACCACAGCATTTGTGACAGGTTTGCCAGAATTGGATTTTACAATTTGGAATACAACTTCTAGGTTTCCATCTGCGTACAGAGGTAAAAACCATCCCAAACAAAAAATATAAATGATCGATTTGGTATATTTCATTTAGAAGTTGGGATCAAACTCTCAGCAATTCGGTAAAGTTCATCCAATGACCTTTTGTCATCAAGCAAACGGTACCCTTGCAAAACCCCTTCGTAGACAAAAAATAATTGTTTAGCGAGTAATCGACAATCCACTTTAGAAATGATAAAACCATTTTCCAAAGACTCTTCTAAATATTCAGCCAAACAATCGATGGTTTTCTGGGCAATTTCCTCAATTTCTTTCAAAATTTCCAATTCGTTTGGTGCAATCTGTGCTCGGAAATTGGCCATCCCACATCCAAAGAGTTGGGATTCTCTCGCTTCCCGGGAAAGAATCCGAACCCAAGCCTTTACAAAATCTAGTGGTTTTGGATTTCGTTTCATCAGAGATTTGAGAAGAGTTAAATTCTCATTCGAATAAATTCGAAGTACTTCCTTACCCAACATCTCTTTTGAGGAAAAATGTTGGTACAAACTCGCTTTGACGGTTTCTGCTTCCCCGACGATTTGATTGAGGCCAGTTTCCGAATACCCTTGTTTTAAAAAGAGTTCCTTGCTTACTTGCAAAAGGCGTACACGAGTTGGTTCTTTTTTCATATCCCTTACAAATTCCAAAATTACAAAAACTAGGCAAACATTATACCAACCGGTCTGTATGAAAAGTTCTTGCATATACATACCGGTCGGTATGTATATGGACCAGGAGCATCCATATGAATTCTGAAATGATATCCATCCATGAGTCTGCCAAAACAACAACGGAGGCCCTAGAAACTAGACATAGCATCCGAGAATATTTAGAAGAACCTGTCCCAGATGAAATCCTCCAAAGGATCTTCAAAAAGGCTCTACGTTCCCCCAGTTGGAAAAACTCACAACCTTGGAAGGTACATATTGTGAGTGGCAATAAACGAGAGGAGTTGGCATTGGAACTTACCAAAGCGGCAAAAGAGTCATCCCCCCAACCAGAAACCAATTGGCCAGAATCTTATCCCAGTGATGCCAAAAAACGAATGTTTGATTTAGGGATGAAAATTTACGGAGTGGCTGGAATTGATCGTAAAGACAAAGAGGCAAGGGATCAATTTATGCTTCGCAATTTTGAATTCTTTGGAGCACCGACTGCCGTTTTTATCACTTCTAAATTTGATCTTAATTTTTTTGTAGGAATTGATTTGGGTTGTTTTTTACAATCGATTCTTCTTTTGGCAAGAGAGGAAGGATTGGGAACTTGTCCACAAGCTGCTTTGGGTGCATTTCCAGATGTTGTACGAAATCATTTAGGACTTCCGAAGGAAGAAAAGGTGATCCTCGGACTGAGCATTGGATATCCAAAACCAGATTCTGAACTCAATCGTTTTCACACCCCAAGGGAATCTGCAGAAGATTTACTTCGGTTTTATTGAAAAAGTAGTTCTGATTCAGAAAGTTTAGTATATGATGATGCAACCAAAAGAATAAACGGCAGGGACACCATGTATTCTAAAACTTTCTGGAATGAACGTTATGCGAATGAAGACTATGTTTACGGAAAAGATCCAAACGATTTTTTAAGAACTCGTTTGCCTAATTTGAAAAAAGGGAGAATTCTTTTTCCCTGCGAAGGGGAAGGACGAAATGCCGTATTTGCTGCAGGACTCGGTTGGGATGTATTTGCCTTTGACCAATCAGAAATCGGAAAACAGAAAGCAACTGCACTTGCTAAGGAAAAAAATGTCACCATCCACTATGAGATTTCTGATGTTCTGTCTTACCCTTATGCTCCAGAACAAATGGATATGGTTGCTTTGATCTATTGTCACTTTCATAAATCGATCCGCACAACAGCGCATCGGAATTGTGTTCGGACATTAAAAACAGGTGGGATTTTATTATTAGAAGCATTTTCTCCGGACCAGTTGCAATACACTTCTGGTGGTCCCAAAGATCCCGATATGTTGTATCAGTTAAAAGATTTGCGAATGGATTTTTCCGAAATGAGCGTTGAATATGAAGAGGCCTTAGAAATTGAACTCAATGAAAGCCCGTTCCATAGAGGAAAGGCAGCCATTGTTCGTTTGGTTTTACGAAAAATATAAGTTAGTTTTTTCTTTTAACTTTTAAAATCCATGATTCTCTTTTTCCGAAAGAAAGGGAGATTCATTTTTATGAAGGTTTTAGTTTCGGTATTTATTCTCGCAGTTTTGAGTTTACAATGTTCCTTCGGTCAAAAGGTAAAGTATGCGGAACTAAAACAATCTTATCCCAAAGTCAATTGGGAAGCACGCAGGTCGGAAGCGGTAAAACTTTTATCAGATTTATTAAAAATACCATCGGTTCGTGGAAACGAAATTCAGGTGGCCAAATACATCCAAGCGGTTCTTGCCAAAGAAGGAATCCCTTCTCGTTTTGTTTTTGATCCGAAATATCCAACAAGACCAAATTTGATTGCAGAATTACAAGCGACTGTTCCTAATCCCGAGCCAGGAATCATTCTCGCAAACCATTTAGACACAGTCGAATTTGATTCTAAAGAATGGAAGGTTAATCCGCTTTCTGGAACGGTAAGTGAAGGCCGGGTTTGGGGACGTGGTGCCATTGATATGAAAGGTATGGCCGTGATGGAATTACTTGCCTTTCTGGAAATCAAACGATCTGGAATTCCAAGAACTAGAAAAATTATGTATTTGGCTTTGGCTGATGAGGAATCAGGTTCCGAGTTAGGCGGCAAGTATATGACTTCAAAACAAAAACAAGTTTTTGAAGGATACGAGTACGCACTCAATGAAGGTGGTGTGGCGACAAGGGACATTGTGATCCCAGGTTCCACTATCTTTAACATTCAATATGCGGAAAAAGGAAACATTTGGTTACGAGCCAAAATCAAAGGAACCAGTGGGCACGGATCTTCGCCTCCCACTCAATACCCAGCATTGTCCTTAATCCAATTTTTTAATGAAGTCAGAGAACTGGAATCTGATATCCGCATCACTTCCGAAACTGATGCATTTTTTTACCAACTAGGTACCATCAGTTCCTTTCCAAATTCATTTTTTTTGAAGAATGCCAGAAACCCATTGATCAAACCGTTATTACATGGAACCATCCGAAGCAATCGCCACCTAACAGCAATGACCACAAACACTAAGTCTATCACTGGATTTAGAACCACAGAAGGCGAAGGAGGAGAAAACGTAATTGCAGGGGAAGCCTCAGGAAGACTCGACATCAGAACATTGCCCGGAGTTGATATTGAAGAATTTGCCAATAAAGTAAAAACTATTGCCGCTAAATACAATGCAGAAATTACTTTTACCGATATCAATCCAACCGACGTATCTCCTATCAACACTCGACTTTTTAGCACTTTGGCAGCTGTGTCTGTCAAAAAGTTTCCAAACAGTACGGTAACTCCTTTTCTTTCTCCCGGAAAAACAGACAATTCCTACTTGAGAAGGTTGGGAATTAAATCATACGGATTGATTCCTGCGGTTCTCAAATCGGAAGATATTGATGGGATGCATGGTAAAAATGAAAACATGACCATTGATAACTTAGAATTAGGGACTAAAATTTTATTTGAAACCTTGGTGGAGATGAACCAGTAAGGAAGTAAAAGTTGTGAAGAATGAAAGTTGGCACTGACTCTGAAAAGGGTGAGTGCCATGGAAGATTTACTAAGCGATGTTATGTGAAGTTGCCATTTATTCTTCTCTCATTAAATTCTTACTTTATTGAAATTTAATTAGAGTTTCTTGTGCATAAAAATTGCTGAAGATGGACAAATGTCTCTAAACTGAGTAGATTGTTGAATAAGATCGGGAGCATTCGTTCTGCTAATTTCTTCAAACCCAAATTTTAAAAAATATTTATCCGCTGTAGTAGTAAGTAAATAAACATCCAAGATGTTTTCCGCTCGGGCGTAATCGAGTATTTTATTGATAAGCGACTTTCCAATATTATCATTTCGATAATTCTCTTCAACACAAAGAGAACGAAGCAAGGCTAAATTGTCGAATCTCTCTAGTGCAACCGTACCAATTATCTGATCGTTACATTTTACAATAATGAAATGAATTAATGAATTTGCATGAATATCTTCATTAGGAAGCTTAAATTTTTCTAGAAGGATAATGATTTGTTCTAAATCGGTTTTTTTGGCATTTTTAAATTCTAAGCTGTTCATAATTTTAAATGTCTCCAAAATAAGATAAGTTTAGCGGAAATTTCGTATAACGAATTAGACTTACCGACGTAGGCTGACACGGAGTCCCGTAGACAGGACGTTAAGGATTGAAATGACACTTGCACAGGCAAAGGGAGTACCTGAACCCTATGTGTCACAGACAGAGCGAGGCCGCAAGTGCCGAAGCAATTCGCTACTGTTATACGAAGGAAGAAGTTTTCATTGGCTTTGGATAATGACTTATTGAGACTCATTTTCTACAGATATTTTTTAGAATATTTATTTTAAAGGAAAAGTTGAGAATAAATTATCCTATTTAAAAAGATGAAGAGTTCAAATTATTTCGGAATTAATATGTCCTAATTGCATTAATCCATTAAGATTGTCATATTCAACCCAAGTCTCTGAAATCTTATCGTCGACGATTTTGAAAAAACAATTGAATGAAGCGGATAATATTTTGTTTGACGGGGGAAATTTTCCTAATTTACCTTTCTGAGTGCCTGTAAATTTAATTCGGGCAGCAACCAGATCATTTTCCTCTATTAAGAATTCAATTTTTTCATCAAGATCAGGAAAAGTTTTCAATTCATTTTTATGGAATTCTACTAGAGAGTGATTTCCATGAATTTCATGAGGAATTGAAGAGCTATGTCTTATGAAATTCGAATGTGTTAAGCTTAATACTTTTTTCCAATTGTGTGAATTTGTAGCTTTGATAAATTCTTCTACTATTATTTTTTTCATTCAATTAATATCCGGATATACTGTAAAGTTTAATCCTATTTAAATAAATTTCATAATATATATGAATCATACAGGGATTACTTCTTCTTTCGCATAACGAACTAGTCTTCCCGAAGTGAAGCAGTTAGTCGCTGTTATGCGCAATTTGGTTTTTATTGAGAATATATTGTGTTCAATCCGTACAATTGTAATTACAAAAATATTGGCTTTAATCGTTTCTAAATTAAAGAATTTATTTTTTCCGCTCATATAAATGTCCATTTGATGTTTTTAACCTAATTTTACTCACCTAATTCGGATAAACAAAGTTCCGCATTTGCTAGCTGTTGAGTCCAAAAACTGTGTGCAATACCATTAGAATAACTTATTTCGCCTTTACGAATTTTGCGAATTTCCGTTTTTGCTGAAGATTTTAATTCTAGTAATGAGCTCTTAATTGTTTGAGAAGAAATCTTTTTTAAATATTTTGTCGGAATTAAATGTGCCATTAATCGACCACGTTGATCAATAGAATCGAATCGAGCATCATGTTTAATGAATTTTTCCTCATTAGCTGGAATTTCAAATAGTTTTTTTAAATGCAGCGTATTGAAAACAATAAAACCATTTTTATGGGCAAGTTCACCTGTTGGTAAACGGCAGTCTTCAATTAATAAAAGGAAGCCATCAGTCTTTAGGATTTTTTCAATGCTACTAAAGGTTTCACACCATGACTCATGTGGTATTTCATGGAGGACATTACTTAAGACAACCACATCAAAGTAATGGTCATCTACCTTAGACCGTAAATCTTCAAGTGAATTATGATAACGATTGGTTTCATTTGAATAAGATAATGAAATATTCTTAAGGCAATGTTCTTTCTCTGAATCTGATGAATCGTATGCATGATAATCCAATATAGCTGGTGATATGTTTTCGTAGTCTGCAAGGTTAGCAATCATTCGACCTTTACCTGCACCAAAATCAAGCAGACTAATAGTTTCTTTTTTTTTCCAAATTATTTCAAGTTGGTCATAAAGCTGTTTAGATTGTGGGTCTTTAGAATCAGTTTCAATAACTTTAGGAGAGCATAAACATTCGAATGCAAAACGATTTCTAGCTAATTCATTAGGTAAGCTTGTAAAATCTTTTAATTTCTGAATTCTTTCTTCATTGCCTAATAGACTTTTCAATACTTCTTCTGGTTTCTTACCTGAGTGTTTTATTATACCTTCTTCTACAAACCAAAGAGAAGAAGCGTCAAAATGCGATAAAAGTGGTATTGAGTGGGTTGCTATCCAAATTTGACCATTTGGATTATGTTTTTTTATTGTATCTAATAAATCTATGACTGCAGAAGGATGTAAATGGTTTTCAGGTTCATCCATAAAGAGAATATGATTTGATAAATTACCTCCTTGAGCATAAATTGCGACACAAAGTTGCAGTAATACTCTTTGCCCCGCTGAAAGCTGGGCTTTAGCAATTGGTTTTTTAAAGATAGTAGTATAGCCGTCATTGTCCCATTCTATTTCGGTACCTAAAAACGATTTTACTATGCTTTGTAAGCGGTGGTAATTATTTGTCGAATTCTCGATGTCGTTATCTGAATTCTGTAATTTTGGATGAGTTGAATTAATCCAACGATCTAATACTTGTTGTATTAAGGGGAGTGTTGAATGGTGAAGGTTTGAAACTCCTAGGTTTGTAGCTTGATGAGCCTTCCGCATCCAATTTTCTTTGCTTTGATTTGACCAATCCTCTAAATCAATCTAATTAGGAACAAAATCGACGATTATTATGTTTTTTTCATCGTTTTCTGTTATTATGGGAATTTGTTTTTTTACCAATTTTTCAAGATGTAGAATTTGTTGCTCAAAACTTTGTTTTTGTTCAGGTTGTTGTGATATTTGTTGTTCGTATTGTATGATTGCGTTTTGATAGGCTTGAATTTGTTGTTCAAAACTTTGCTTTTGTTCGGGTTGTTTCAATATTTGTTGTACAAGTTGTAAAATCGTGTTTTGATAGGCTTGAATTTGTTGCTCAAAACTTTGTTTTTGTTCAGGTTGTTGTATAATTCTCTGTTTAATTTGATCTAGTTGATTAGTCGCTTGTTGTTTCTGATTAAAAAAGTTGTTTAAATTTAGTGTTTGATCACGTATAAGATTTAGGATTCGTGTTTTACCTGATCCATTTTTTCCTGCTAAGAGTATAGTGTTGCCAACTTTCTTCATAGAAATTTCTTTAAGACCAACTATGCTTGCTGTTTCTTCATTTATATTAACCTCAGATATTTTCATGATTTATTTCCTTTAATTGTATGAATGACACAGAATAAGTAATTTATGCACGCAAATATATAGCAATATAATATTAAAACGAAGCACCAAATTTCGCATAACACTTTATATTCGAACCAACTTAAATCGGAAACTCCTATTTAAGCGAACGCAGATATTTCAAGATCCCGTCTTCCCCTCGTTCTTCTGCCAGCTCTGCAATGCTGACCCCACCTACGGTTTTGACTTTGGTTTCTGCACCGGCTTCTACCAGAAGTTTGACTAATTCTAAATTACCACGATAGACGGCGCGGTAGAGGGCGGTCTCACCTGTTGTGTTACGAAGGTTGACGTTGGCACCTTTGTGGATTAAAAATTTGGCAATCGCCAATTCTTCCTCATCAACTGCTTTGATTAAGGAGGAATTGCCTAGGGAATCCTTTGCATTGATCGAAACACCTTCCGCTAACAGTTCTTTGACTAGTTCGAGGTTTCCCTTGTCGACAGCCTGAAAGAGACGTAATTCCAAACTCTTAGGAGCTTTGACTACAGATTCGTCTTCCGTACACGAAACACTCATTCCGATGAAAGCCAAAAAAACAAAATAAAGTGGTGCTGAAATTAAAAATCGACTGGATAGAAATTGTAACATCGGTTTTAGTCTAATGGTTTAACTATGAAACGTCGATCCATTTTTCCCAACAGTTTCCGGTTCCTTCCCATAATTGCGGTAAGTCTATTTTTTGTATCTTGTCTCACCATCATCAGTCCGGGTGAAGTTGGGCTTATGTGGCGACCATATAGTAGCGGTCTTAGCCAAAAACCCCTAGAATCCAGGGTACAAACTTATATGCCTTGGAATAGTGTTTACGTTTATTCTATTCAGTGGGTGAGTCACCAGGAAAAAGTAGAAGTTCTCACTCGTGACGATTTAACAATTACAGTGAGTGCTGCCATCATCATCCGGCCAATCGAAAACGAAATTTACGAATTGGAAATGGAAATTGGAAGGGGTTACTATGAGAAGGTAGTCAAACCTCAATTTCGCACAGCCATACGAAATATTTTGTCTGCTTATAATATGGTTTCGATATCCAAAGAAACACCGAATGTTTCGGCCCAAATTAAAAAGTCCCTGGCTGAGAAGTTAAAAGATAAACATGTCGAAATTGATGATGTGATTATCGATGACGTAGAATATAGTCCATCCATATTAAAAGCAATCGAGAGTAAACTCACCAAACAACAAGAACAGGAACAAATGAAGTTCGAAATTAACATTGCTAAACGAGATGCGGAGATTCAACAAATCACTGCAGATGGTAGAGCGAAGGCCGTTCTCATCGAAGCGGACGCTCAAGCGAAAGCGCAAAAGATGATTTCTGAATCATTAACACCAAAATACATTCAGTTGAAAGCAATGGAGAATCCAAATAATAAATTGATTTTTGTTCCCAATGGAAAAGATGGATTGCCGATTATTGTGAATCCGGAGGGGAAATAGGGAGGGTGGACTTGTGAATCTCGCTATGCAAAGTAATACAATTGTTTTGTGTTACCTTTCAATTATAGGATATGGTGAATAGATTATTGGTTTGAAAAAGAATTCTTCTAATGTTTATTAATTAAGGAAATTTTTTATTTTATCTAACAACCATCATATCAGCTTAAAACCGATCAGATGGTTGTTATTGTTAAATCTTAGAAAAACTTATAAGTCGCTGCGACAGTAAACGTTACACCCATTCGATAAGAGTAGAATAGTAAATCTTCACCAGTAACTTCACTTTTTTGATACACTTTAAATCGCGTATCCATGATATTTTTGGCCGCAGCTTTGAAATCAAGACGGTCATCATGTTTATAACTATAAACAATATCCGTGATTCCTACTCCACGTTCTATGGCATCAGGAGTACCGTTGGCACCGACAGCATAAATTCGATCACCGAAGAAGTTATAATAAACTCCTATCGTTTGGTTTTTCTTTGCTGTAATGAAGTAATCAAATTTTAGATTGTATACATATTCAGACTGTCCTTGGAGTGGTCTCGAAATGTTAGTAGGATCAAAAGAGGCACTCCTATTGATTTTATCAATGGCCCCTGCTTTAATCATAGCATTATCTTCCCAAGACATAACTTGCACTTGTGATTTAATGAAGAATAGGTTTGTTTCCACACGGAATCGATCAAAAAATTCTTTTCTGTAATCTAACTCAACCCCTTTGATCGTTGCTTCCTTAGCATTTGTATAAGAGAAATTAAAAGAAATTCCTCCCGATTGGGGTAATCCAACCATTTCAATTGGATTAGATAAGTGTTTGTAAAACGTTCCGATTCCAAAGAAATCAGTATTCGTAAGATAATATTCATATCTTACATCATAGTTATGAATATATGTTCTTCTTAAGTTAGGATTACCAAAAATCCTATCTGCTCCGAAATATGGAGTAAAACCGAAAGGAGATAGTTCTCTTAAATCTGGCCGAGTTAAAGATTGGGTATAACCAAATCTTAAATTCATATCTTTGTGCATTTCCCAAACCATATTTACAGACGGTAGTCTATCTTGGTTTCTTAATACACCGATTCCATTATTGTCAGCATCACAAATATTAGATCTTACTAATGCAACTCTCACGTCCTCATTATTAATTGTACAACCGTAATCAACGTTTCTCAATGAACTTGTATCTTTCGTTCTAAACGTTTTTACTTTTTGGAATGAATCTTCAAATCGAACACCACCAATAAATCTTAGTTTTGGAACGAGTGGCATATCGACTTGTGCAAATTGTGCATGTAATTTCTGTTCAGCATCATAAGCATTTGGCTCGATTTGACGTTCAGAAAAAGTTTTGTTTGCAACACCAGTTGATTTTTGAATGTACTCCGTCGGATTATACACAACTTCACCAGGCACAGGGAAATAATCAACAGGGTATTGAGTTCCTACGTTTGATTTGTTTCCAAACTCTCTAAAGGTAAAACTTTTGAATCGATCAAGTGCCATTCCACCGATTTTGAGTTCTGATTTCAATCCATTCCACTGCTCGAAAGGAATAGAATACTTCATATTAGCTTGTCTGACAGTATCTGCCGTTGAAGAAAAAAACCTTGTTCCATCGGGGTTGTTTCCTAAACGGAAATAACCATCGGATAAGTTTGCTGGATTTGCTCTTCTCCAAACCTGTTGGATTAGATTGGGTTCTTCACGATTAGCTAATGAGTAAGCAACATTCCATTCTAGTTTATGAGGTCGATTCATACTTCCAAATTGCAAAGCATGGTCGCCTCCTAATACGGTATTTAACAATCCTCTTGAAGTTACAATTCCTGTTTGCGAAATAAAGTCGAAGTTATCGATAAAATTTTGACCAAATGCATCCCGAACCGTTGTATCAGAAGCAACAGTATAAAGATTTTTCAAATAGATTTGCTGGCCTTTTGTGAGCTCGTAAGATAAGTTTACGTTTGCTGCAAAGTTTGTATCTTTATTATAAACTTTGGTATCTTGTTTTTGGATTGGTATAAGATAAGTTGCATCTGACGTTTGAATTCCACCTGCGTAGTTTGGAACATATCTTGCCGATTTTTCATCTCGAATCCTATATTCCTCGCTTCTTACAACGCCTAAAAGTACTCCCAATCTTTGGCCTGATTCTGTTAGTTTAAATGTATTTCCGACACTAAAATTGATATTTTTATCGTAACCACCTTTTCCAGAATCTGGTGTCCATTGCTGATTGAATGCTAAAGAACTTAAGTTAACGAAATTAGGCGGAAGACCACCGAACCGGTTTCCCGGTTCAAGAGGTAAAAATCCAGGTAATGAATTTACAACTCCAGGGAGTTGGTAGGAAGAATTAGGTCTTCCTAAAAAATCAACGGCATCAAATGTTTTGAATTCATAACCAGTGGAATTCATGTTTCTACCGATTCCCAAACCTAAATTCATTTGGAATTTGTCAGGATATTCTTGCGTTTCTACTTTTACGAGTCCACCCGAGAATTCAGCCGGATCCTCTGGAATAAATGTTTTGATTACACGAATATTTTTTAAGATGGATGCAGGAAATATATCTAGAGGTACAACCCTTTTATCTGGTTCTGTTGTAGGAATGAGAACTTCATTCAAAACAGTATTAGAATATCTTTCTCCCAAACCACGAACGAATACATACTTTCCACCAATGAGTGTGATTCCTGTTACACGCCGCACTACATCTCCAGCATTAGAATCAGGACTTTTTTTGATCGCTTCCTGGGAGATACCATCAGAGACCGCAGCAGATTTTCTTTGAAGTGCTAATAAAGCAGATTCAGTGTTATTCGATGCTCTGTCTTTTACTTCGACTGTCTCCAGTGTTTGCGCACCGAAAGTAACATTGATAGATTGATTTTTTCCTGCTGCAATGTTTACAGTTCGTTTCTGTGGACCGTAACCATACATTTGGAATTCGACATCATAAGAACCTGGAGGAAGAGATAAGGAATATTTCCCATCAAAGTCAGTTTTTGCAAATTTCTTCTCAGAACGAACTACAATTGTAGCTCCAAAGACAGCCTCTCCGTTCTCAGAATCGATGATGACACCACTGATTGAACCAGTCGCCTGTGCGAAGAGCGAAAGTGGAGTTAAAATGACAATCATCAGGAAGATTTTTAGATATTTCATACGTTTAGATCTCTAAAGGTAGATTTTTGAATCTACCTTCGAGGTAAACGATAAGTGATTTAATAGCGTTACAGTGAGTTTAATTTTATGTTACAGAATTGTAATAATTCACGGTGCCAATATTGCTACTTTGTAACGGTTCCCTAACTGGATCACACTTCGGATTTCACCAATTTCTATTTTTCCTTTTGGTGTTCCAATGATCACTAAGCCAATTTTATGGAATTTTGTTTTTCCGTAATCTTTCACCGACCTTACCATAATCTTAATTGATTTGAGATCTGACTCCGTATAAGATTTTTCTTTTAATTTTCCTAAAGCTAGTATTTCAAATGAGCGAATCATTTTATTGTAATCGTCCAGTGGCGTTACGTCCAACGATGTTCCATATCCAAGAATATTAGGATAAAGAATAAATTCTTTTTCAGTTTGGTCTACTAGGGATTTTAACTGAGCGGATTCAATTTGATTTGTCTTCCGAACTTCAATTAGAAAATTTTTGACCGCTTCTTCCACTGAAGAATATCCTTGAAGAGAGTAATTCAATGATTTTCTTTCAGTTAAAATTTTTTTAGATTCTTCTAGTTTTAGTCTTTGTAATTCATTTTGAGTATTTAATTCTTGTTTTTCTTTTTTACATGCGAATACCAAACTTACTAGCAAAAGCATTAAGAGTATTTTCTGTTTCATTATTATAAAATAAAAAAGGCTCCGGAAATTCCGAAGCCTTTTTTGCTGTTTTTTAAATTTGTTTACCTACTTCTAAAAACAGCCCAACCATCCCACCATTTACCTTCAGCTACAGATCCACCACCGAGTGAACCGTCACCAAAAGTTGTTGTGAAGTCAGGTTTTGTTGCTCCAATACCGCAAGTTTCAATATTTCCAAGTGTTACAATTGGAAGTGAAGTGATTTCGGTGTTATTAGTAACATTAGTGCAAGATCCATTGATATTTGCTCCTTTTCCACTTTGACCTTTTACATTGGTCCAAGTAGTTGGGTTTGTATCTACATCACATTGAAAGTTATTTGCTATATAACCAAAAACCAATCCTTTGGAAAAGTTTCCAGCATGTCTTTCGCGGATTCGCATACCGACACCAGCAGCGTAGGATTGACCAATCGTAGTAAAGTTTGTAACAGTTGGATTTGAAGGACCAGCAATTGCAGCCCCAGCTTCTGTTCCATCCATTTCAAATCCATGTGGATCTGTCGATTTCGTTCCACCACAAGATTCTGGGTATTTCACACTGATGATGTGATTGAGTGTACCTTGAAATCCTTCATCCACGTCAAAATCATCATCCATACCACCTGAAACTAGTAGGTGTGAACCATTTACGTTTCCACCCCACCACTCAAATCCATCATCCAATGGTCTGTGAATCTGAACGTAATCATAGTTACTATCTTGAGTTACTGTGTAACTTGAAATACCATTTAACTCGTTACCAGGAGCAACCTCATTTCCAACAAATTCAACAACTACATACTTAAAGTTTGCAACTGCATTAAGAGTACCTGGATAAGACTTCGGATTAATTCCTTCCGAGTTGTTTGGAGCAGTGTGTGCGTGTACAGCACTGTTGCCAACGATAACGATTCCACCCCAATCTCCTGGTGCGCGTGTTCCAACAGTCGCCGCAGATGTAAAACAAATAGGATTACTTGCTGTTCCGATTGCGTTGATCGTTCCGCCTTCGTACACGAAAAGAGAAGATCCTCTTTCTCCGTAAATTACCGATTTAGGTAGTACAGTTAATGAACCACCGTTCGTTACGTTTACTGTTCCTCTTAAAAGAGCAGAACCGCTTACAGTTACCGCAGTAGAAATCGTACCTTCAAGTATTTGAGTTGGAGTAGGGACACCAACACCATCACAAAGATCTGAACCTGCAACACCTTGGTTAGAAAACAATAAAGCCGCCAAAAGTGCGGTATCATCATTTTTCTTTTCACCTGGACAATTAATCATAGTGAATCCCATCAACGCGATGGAAAGAAGCACCATGCTTTTTTTGAATGAATTTTTCATTTTAAATCCTCTTTCGAAAAAATTCGAATTTGTTTGGCTAGCGGGTCTTCCCGAAAGGGATTTGTAAAAAATTCTCCCTCTAGCTATAGAAAACTATGTTCTTTATATGTTACAAGGGAATGACAAGCTGGTGAAGGTTTTATGAAGGATTGGTGAATGAGGCTAATTCTTGAGTCGATTTAGAATTTTTGTAAGATTACTTTTGATGCGACGAATTTGGTCAGCAGTTAGTTGGAGGTCACCTTTTTCTGCTTTTTCGATGACAAGCTCTGCTTTGTTCACAAAAGTAATCGCTTCTTCATCGATGGCTTCTTTTGATTTTTGTTTTTTGCGATAGGCATCTAAGGCCTTTTGGACATCCAAAAGTTCCTTCGATATCCCACCGATTGCGATATTTAGTTCAACTATGTTTTCATCCATAAGTTAAAATACTCAATTCACATAAAAAAACTTTGATGGACTCTTTCTTTTCTATTGATACAACACATCGATAAATTTCTTTTTTGCTTCTAAATGTTCTTTAAATGTCGCGGAAAAATAATGAGATCCATCTGGTTTTAAAAGGAAAAATAATTTATCAGATTTCATTGGTTTAAAAGAGGCTTCTAACGCCGGTAAACCTGGATTAGAAATTGGTCCGGGTGGCCATCCACCATTGATATAAGTATTGTAAGGAGAAACAATCTTTAGGTCCGATTCAAAAAGCCTCTTTTTAGGTTTATCAAACAAATACTGAATGGTAGCACATGATTCCAAATTGATATTTTTTTCGATGCGAGTGAGGAAAACACCTGCCATCATTGGTCGTTCTTCTTTCCTTACTGCTTCTCTTTCCACAATGGAGGCTAACACAACTCGAAAATGAAGATCTGCTGGTTTGATATCCTTTGCTTCTGGAATAGATTCTAGTTTTTTATAGAATCGTTTGATCATCATCTCTGTAATTCTTTCTAAGGGATAATTCAAAGGAACAGAATATGTTTCTGGAAATAAGTATCCCTCTAAAGTTTTTGCAGGGATATTATATTTTGTAAGGAGTGCCTGACTTTGGGTTACTTTCAAAAACTCTTCGCGAGAAATCGCAAGTTTTTTTGAGACTAATAAATCTCCAATCTGACGGTTGTTATACCCTTCAGGAACTGTGAAGTTAACTAGTTTCACTTTTCCAGAAATAATGACATCCAAAATCTTACGAGAACTCATCCCATCATTAATATCATAAACACCTTGTTTGATTTTGTTTCCGGCTCGTGTGAACTTCATCAAATAATTAAAATACACAGAGGATTTGATCATGCCGGCAGCAGCTAACTCTCGAACGACGCTTGAAGATGGTTCTCCAGAATCAATGATGAGTTCATATTTATTTTGACCATCGCCGACAGCCCCACCTTTGATTTCATCCACGACAAAAAAACCAATCAAAGCTAAAATCAGCAGCAAGGAAACACCAAGTCCTGAAAGAATCAGGTATTTTTTAAGTTTCGAATTCATTCCATCCCCATTCTCTTTGTTATATCGACAATTACCAAATCTTTTTTAGGGTCTCACAACCGGTTCCATTTCCAATTGAACAAAAAATGTTTCAAATACTCGTTGTCTCACTGATTCTGCCATTTCTAAAAGTGCAGATGTTGTGCCCTCTATATTGATTAGACCTAAACAATGGTTCTCGGATATGCCCACTCCTCCGGGATATTTTGACCCTTTTTGAATTCCAGAATTTTCAATAAGCCAGGCTGCAGAAAGTTTTTTAAAGCCAGCGGATTCTGGATAAATTGGAGGATTGTCAAATCCCCTTTTTTTGGCATTTTCTAAAAATAAAACAATCTCATTTTCATTTAAAATTGGATTCATAAAAAATGATCCCACCGAACGGGTGTTTGGATCTCTTTCATCCAATACCATTGATTTTTTTTTCCGTAGTTCAATGACCAAATTTCTAATAGCTTCCAATTGAACAATTCTATAGTCGATACTAGATATATTTGAACTGTTAGAAGAAAACTTTTCCAATTCAATCTTTTCCCATGCTTTTTGAACTTCCGGATAACGAAAACATGGTGGAGACAATTTAGATAATTGGAAGGTAACAGAAACGACAATATGTTCTTTATAAATTCCAGATTTGAACTCACTATTTCGATATCGAAACTTACAATCTTCATTTGAGATTGTCATTAGTTCTCCAAATTTGTTCATACATTCAACATTTACAATTGAGTCTTTTACTTCTTGTCCATAGGCTCCGATATTTTGTATCGGGGATGCACCAACAGATCCAGGGATACCTGACAGGCATTCAATTCCAGCTAATCCTTGTTTTACTGTATATTCAACAAATTGATCCCACGGCACACCCGCTCCCACTTGATACAACGTACAATCGTCGTTTGTATCCAAACAACGAATTCCAGGAATATTCATTTGAAACACAATTCCAGGAAATCCAGAGTCCCGGAAAATTGTATTGGAGCCTCCACCTAAAATATAAAAAGATTGGTTTTGGCTTTTAGAAAAATCTAAAGCTTTCGCTAGGTCTTCTTTTGTTTTGATCGAAATGAAATAATCTGCCTTGCCACCCAAACGCAACGTAGTGAACGGAGCCAACGGAATATTGTTCTGGATCAACATAGTTCCAATAAAAAGTTTCCGCAAAAATCGTAAGTAAGAAAATCAGTCTTATGAGTCGTTCCAATCCCAAAGTTTACGAATATTCAGGATGCAGCACCTGTCGCAATGCTCTGAAATATCTGAAATCAAAAAAAGTGGATTTCCTACAAATCCCGATTCGAGAAACAGCCCCGACTGTGGCTGAATTAAAAAAAGCAAAACAATACTTAGGCGATATTAAGAAACTTTTTAATACCTCTGGAAAAGATTACCGAGAGGGAAATTGGAAGGAGAAATTGGGAAGTCTGTCTGAGGAGCAAGTTTACAAAGAACTTTCGGCCAATGGAAATTTAGTGAAGCGGCCTTTTGTTGTGGGTGAGGGTTGGTTTTTGGTGGGTTTTAAGGAAGAGGAATGGAAAGAGAAGTTGGGGTGAGCGGTACAGATGGGATTTTGGTATCCCCGCCCTGACTAGGGTGGGGAACTAGACCCGCCACCCAATGCGTTCCTTCTATCACATCTTATCAAGTAACCCAAGCGGAATCCCGACTTCCCGAAAAAAACTCCCAGAAAGTTCATATTTGTTCGCGAATTACGTCCACTTCGACTTTTAGTTTATGTTTTCCACCACCAAACAAAATCCCCTTCAACGGTGAAACGTCTGCATAATCTCTTCCAATGGCTGTAATGATATATTCTTCAGTAATCATTTTTCCATTCGTTGGGTCAAAATCCATCCAACCAAACAAAGGACAATAGACAGAAACCCAAGCATGAGTGGCATCGCTACCTTGTAATTTTTCAGTTCCTGGAGGAGGTAATGTTTCCAAATACCCACTCACATAACGAGTTGGAATCTTTAATGACCGTAAGGCGGCAATCATTAGATGTGAAAAGTCCTGACAAACACCTTTTCTTTCGTTTAAAACTTGGTCAATGGGAGTGTTGATACTCGTTGCTTTTGGATCGTATTGAAAAGTTTGGTAGATATATGTGGTCATCTCCAATGCTGCTGCAAACACTGGTTTTCCATCAGTAAAAAACATTCGCGCAAATTCTGAATAAGATTCTTTTGCTGCAATGAACGAAGAAGGTTGAATGTATTCGATCGATAAAATATCTGCATCTAAAGTTGATTCATGAATGAGCGAATAAATATTTTCCCAAGGAGTGGATTTGTATAAATCAATTACTAAGGTTTGATGCGTACGCACTGTTGACTCAACAACTACCTCTAAAAAACGATGAGGATCTTCTACCGAAAATAAAAACACTTGGTTTCCAAAATAATCCCTACGAAAAGAAGAAACCACAGGTTTTGGATTCACAGTCACATGGGTCCGAAAACAATCCTGGTGTGGGGATGTCAACGGATACATATGTGCCATATTATGACAATACGCAACAGTATCATCATAACTGTATTTGGTTTTATGAATTACCTTAAAATCAGCCATTTCCATCACCGATTCGAGTTTGTTCTTCGGTATAATTAAAGTACCTTGATGCCAAAGCATCAGATAAATTTTTCAAATCGTTATGAAGTTCTTCTAACCAAATCGAAACAGATTCCAAAGGATTTTCCAATTCAAAGAAAATGGAGATATCTTTCATTTTAAAGTGAGTATACAATTGTAATGCGGCACGATCTTCCGAATACACAACCTTGTCATTTTTTCCAGGTAAAAATTTAATATCGGAATTGATTTGTTCCAACTGATATGCGAATGACCTTGGATTTGTAGTATCAAATAATAGAATATCTAACACGGATTCTTGATCAATTTTTCCACTATACCGTCTATTGTATGTTAAACGAATATCATTAATTCTTAAAAAAGTTTCAAATGAGGCTTTGTCTCTAAAACTATCCCAACGAATCATACCTTGTAACATCAAAATCATATTGATTGATCTTTCAATTCGGCGACCAAGGTTTAGGAAATACCAACCGGCTTCCCGACTCATATTTTCAAAAGATAAACCAGTGAGAGAGGACAAGTTAACGACAATTTTTTGTAAAAAATCTATGATTTGATCATAAGATTCAATTTGATGGTTTGACTGATCTTCAAGATGCAAAAGAATCTTTTTCATATCATCAGAAAGGCGATCCCGAACAGACTTCGAAGCCATCACCAAACTACGTAAATGAAATGCTAAACTTCCCACAACCCCACGATCAGATGTCAATCTTTGCAATTCAGAAAAGGGATTTAAAAATAACTCACTTGCATCATCACCTAAAAATCCGGGATAACTATTCGTGACATGAGTTACGAGTTTTAATGAATTTTCTAAAGATTCTCTTTCGTAACCGTCTTCTACTTGTAAAATTTTAAATACAGCTTCACGTATAACTCTAGTTTGGTTTTCTGATCTTTCCAAATATCTTGCCAACCAAAATAGATTGTCAGCTACACGGCTAGGCACTCCGGAACTTTTTCTGGAAATCATCACCTGGTCAGATTTTGCTACAAGTAAGGACTCTTCTTTTTGTGTTTCCGTTGCTAACACCCAAAGATCTTTACTCCAAGCTCCTCTTTGGCTTGTAATGAAAAAATCATCCAAAGAAGGGGAAACTCTTACTAATCCGCCTGCCATCGTTTGGTAACCAGATCCAGACGAAGAAACAAATGTTCTCATGATGGCTCTTCCTGGCCGAAATCCATTTTCACCTAATACAGGTACGGTGGCCGATGCAATCATTTCTTGGGCAATAAAGCGATTGGGAGAAAGTTTTAGTTTTTGTAAAAAAGAATCCTTCCTATCTCCACTCAATTCAATAAAGGTAACTGGTTTTTCCTCATCTGTTCGAGATACGGTTTTAAAAACATATTTCTCTGGATTTTGTAATACCAATTGAAAATGTTCCTTTGTTCCCATCCAATACGTGGGGGCCATAGGAAGGATTAAATCTTCCCCTAAATAAAAACGGCATAGGTCAGAATAAAACGGCAATAGTGCACGATTTTCTAAAAATCCAGTTCCAATGGGATTGGCAATTTTAACATGTCCCGAACGAACCGATTCTAAAAGTCCAGGAACTCCTAAAAGAGAATCTCCCCTAAGTTCTAATGGATCCATAAAGTCATCATCAACGCGGCGCAAAATCAAATCGATTTGTTGTAAACCTTCCACGGTTTTCATATACACTTTATTTTTTCTAACCGTTAGATCTTCACCTTGTACAAGAGTGTAACCCAAATATCCAGCAAGATAAGCATGTTCAAAATAGGTTTCATTTGAAGGTCCAGGAGTTAAAAGGACAATCACAGGTTCACGACCACTAACACCCGCAAGCTGAGTTAATGATTTACGAAGGGAACGAAAATAAACCGCAACCCTATGAACCATTGCATCACGATACATACTGGGAAAAATTCGAGATAAAACAATTCGGTTTTCAAGGGAATAACCAGAACCCGAAGGAGCTTGTACCCGATCATTTAAAACATAAAAATTTCCATCGGCAGCACGAATCAAATCACAAACAAAAAATAATAAAGCAGGATTTTTAGTTAGGAAATGATTGGAATCATACATTCCATCACAAGCTCGTAAAAACGAAGATTCATTTAAAAGTATTTCTGGAGGAATTTTTTTCTCGTATAACAGGCGTCTTTTGGAATAAACATCTCTCACAAGGGCATCAAGTAAATCAGCGCGTTGGTTTAACCCTCTTTCTAAAACTCGCCACTCCTCACTTTCCATAACCAAAGGAAACAAATCCAAATCCCAGGGTCTTTCTTTTGCTTCTGGTGAGTCTGATTGGTATAAATTGTATGTGACACCATTCTCTCTAAGAATACGATCCGTATCACGTCTACGATTGACAAGTTCAGCGGGCCCAAGTTCTTGAAACGATTTGACTAAGAACTTATATTTGTTTCGGATCTGACCTTCTGCATCATAGAGTTCGTCATAAACTCCAGGAATCGTTTTATAATTTCCAATTAAATGATAAGGATCTTGTGTCATCATCTACTTGAATGTTACCATCCTAAGATCCAACGTTGATGGGAAGGCTTTATTTTCCAATCGAATGGGTGGAAGGCTTTTTCCAATTTTATGTCCATGCGTCCAAAAACGTGAGATCCTTCTTGATTCTGCTTCATATCCATTGATAGGGATAGTTTGGTAAGACAAACCTCCAGGATGAGAAACATGATAAGTACATCCACCAAGTGCTCTATGATTCCATGTATCATAAACATCGAATACCAAAGATTGTTGAGCAGGTAAGTGAGGATGTAAAGTAAAAACAGGAGTCCATGCTTTGAATCGTACGCCAGCGACATATTCATTATGAACGGATGTTGCTTGTAGCGGAACTTCGTACCCGTTACAACTCAACCGATATCTATCTGGCTGAAATCCTTTTACTTTTACTTGAACTCGTTCTGTTGCTGAATCAACACCACGTGAAGTTCCTTGCGCAGTATTCTCTTCGCCAAGAACATTCCAAGGTTCCAAGGCCATACGCAATTCAATTTCCATTCCATCCAAATAACAAATTCCATATTGTGGAAATCGAAATTCAAAAAATGGATCAAAGTCCTTTGATAAAAAACCGAATCCATTATTTTGTAAATCTAGAATCACTTCTTTAAAGTCACGATAAACAAAGTAAGGCAACATAAATCTGTCATGCAAATCCGTATTCCAATTGATTGGATTTCCATAATAAGGTTCTTCCCAAAACCGACAGATGATTGCCATCATAAATGCTTGTTGAATCACACTCATCTGGTAATGAGGAGGCATTTCAAAAGCGCGCATTTCAATCAGTCCCAATCGTCCGGTTGGTGATCCAGGATCAAATAGTTTATCAATAGAAATTTCTGTTCGATGTGTATTGCCAGTGATATCGATTAAAATATTTCTCAATACTCGATCTAACATCCAAGGAGGAGTATGCCGATTGGAATCAATTTGTTGGAATGCAATTTTTAATTCATGTAATGAATCATTTCTTGCTTCATCAATTCGGGGTGATTGAGAAGTAGGACCAATGAACATTCCAGAGAACAAATACGAAAGACCAGGATGATTTTGCCAATATGCCACCAAACTTCGTAAAAGCGAAGGTTTTCTTAAGAAAGGACTATCTCCAACAGAGGCACCACCCAAAGTAATATGATTTCCTCCACCTGTTCCAGAGTGTCGACCATCCATTAAAAATTTTTCAGCAGTCAATCGAAGTTGTTGCGCTTCCTCATAAAGGATTTTTGTTTTTTCTACAATCTCTCCAAAAGAAGAAGATGGATGGAAATTAACTTCAATGACTCCCGGATCTGGTGTGATTTTAAAACGATTTAACCTTGGATCCTGAGGAGCTTCATACCCTTCCAATACAATCGGAAGGTCTGTTCCTAGAGCCGTTTGTTCAATCGCATAAATCAAACGTAACCAACCTTCTAGTGATTTGATTGGTGGTAAAAATACTCTTATATTTCCATTTCTAGGCTCTACACAAAGAGCAGTGCGTGTTCTCTCTTCAGCTATCGTATAACTTGCAGTTGTTGTAAAGAATGGTGACTGGCCTAGTTCTTTTGCTTTTGGAAGATTTGGTTTCGGAGCTGCAGGGTCTTCAGGAAGAGAATATGTTTGTTTTCCACCTAACGAATGCAAAGGTAACCTTAATCCAATAGGTGAATCTCCAGGAATTAGATACATTTTCCCACGTCGAAAAATCCATTCATCCGATTTCCAAGACTGATTTAATACATCATAATCTAATGGCAGAGTATATCCCACTTCACGATGTAACCCCGAATCAACTACTTTCAGGATTCTTTTTCGTTCCATTTCATCGTAAGTATTTAAATCATCTAATATAGATTCAGTTTCCGCAGGTAAATTTGCTTCCTGCCAAAGATAGTATAGATTATCTTCGTAAGCAGTGTGAATGGATGTGGTCGGAACACGTAGATATTCACCCAGTACACTAATGAATCTTCTTGCATCTTCAGTTGTTGCCGAACCCGTATAACGATCATCGGCGAGAAGATATGGATGGCTCCAAATAGGTTCTCCATCTTTTCTCCAATAAGAAATCATCGCCCAACGCGGAAGTGGTTCTCCCGGATACCATTTCCCTTGGCCATATTGCAGAAGTCCACCTGGCGCAAAATGTTTTCCCAGTCGTTTGATGAGTTGTTCTGATTTAGAATATTTTTCAAAACCTAAAGCATCAAAACTCCATTCTGGTGCTTCTCTATTTTCCGTGGAAACAAAGGTTGGTTCTCCACCAATCGTAAGCCTTATATCATTTTTACGAATTCGTTTGTCAATGGAATCACCTAACCGAATGATGCGATTCCAATCTTCCTCTTGGTAAGGTAAAGTGACTCTTGGAGTTTCTAAAACTCTTTCCACACCCATATGAAAAGTAAATTCAACTTTGGATTTTTCAGCAAAACCTTGGATTGGACCCGCAGACTCAGGCTCTGGTGTTGCCGCCAAAGGGATATGGCCTTCTCCCGTAAAAAGACCGGAAGTGGGATCAAGACCAACCCATCCAGCACCAGGAATATAAACTTCTGCCCACGCATGCAAGTCTGTAAAATCTGATTCAGCTCCAGAGGGACCATCTAAAGATTTTACATCAGCTTTTAATTGGATCAAATAACCGGAAACAAATCTAGCAGCAAGGCCCATATTTCTAAGAATTTGAACAAGCAAATAAGCAGAATCTCGACATGATCCCATTCTTGAAGAAAGAGTTAACTCTGGAGTTTGGATTCCTGGCTCCATTCGGATCACATAACCAACGTCAGAGTAAATTTTTGCATTCAATGCTACCAAAAACTCAACGGTTCTTTTCTGCGTTATATCTATTGTTTTTAAGTATGGGGCAAGTAACTTCCCGGGTTTTTTAACTTTTAAGTAAGGAGCGAGTTCCTTTTTTAAAACTTTATCGTATGTAAAAGGAAAGTTCTCTGCATACTCTTCTACAAAAAAATCAAAAGGATTGATTACTTTTAAATCAGTAACTAAATCAACTGCTACCTGTAAAATATTGGTTTTTTCTGGAAACACCAACCTTGCCAAATAGTTTCCAAATGGATCTTGTTGCCAGTTGAGAAATTTTTGTTCCGGTAAAATATTTAAAGAATAAGAAACAATATGATTTTTAGTGTGCGGTGCTGGTCTCAGCCTGATCACATGAGGTGATAATTTTATCGACTTATCATATTGATAGGTTGTGATATGGGAAAGTGCAACTCGTATACTCATAGTTAGTTTGTAAAAAATCGTTCCACAATTTTGGAACCTATATGATTCAGTTCTATCTGAATATCATCTAGGTATTCATGTAGACCTTTATCAAAAATGGATTTGATATTTTCAGATCGCAAACGATTCAAATATACAGTAGTGGCGTCCTGTGCTAAGTTCCTTGGTAAACCTTCCTTAATGCCAGATATTTTTTCCAATGCCTCTTGCATCTCTTGGATACAAAAGAAAATGGACCTGGGAAAGGTTTCATTCAAAATCAAAAACTCAGCAATATCAGTTGGATCCACACGTTTGTATTTTTGATTGTACATCTCATGAGCAGATGCTGATTTTAGAAGAGACAACCATTGTAATAAATCTAATGTTGAACCTACATCATGAACGGAAGGAAGTAGAATAAAATACTTCATATCTAAAATTCTTGTGGTTTTGTCTGCTCGTTCTAAAAATCTTCCAAGCAAAGAAAAATTCCAAACTTCATCATGAGAGATCGTCGCATCAGAACATCCATAAAAACTTTGGCAACTTTTCCGAACTGTACTGAGGAACTCAGAAAGTCCCATTGATAATGTATCCCCATGCGCTTCTGCATTTTCCAAATACACTTTACGATAATCTTTTACGAAAAGATAAAACTCATTTAACACTTCCCACATAGAAGTAGAAATGTTTTCACGAATGGTTCGGGCATTCTCTCTGGCCCTTGATAGACATTGAAAAATTGAGTTTGGATTCTCTTCATCAAAAGTCATAAACCTTATGACGTTGACCGGACTTGGACTAGAGTATCTTTTCTCAAACAACTCAATGTCACCAGTGGTATGAACAAGAGGTAACCATTGGTTAGGAACCTCTTCATTCAAATCCAAAGACAACTGGTGATTGACGTCAATAAACCTTGAGTAGTTTTCTGCCCTCTCAATGTAGCGATTCATCCAAAAAACTGATTCTGCAACTCGGCTTAACATAAAAACACCTTTATCCTAGAACCCAGGTGTCTTTTGAACCGCCTCCCTGGGATGAATTGACTACTAATGATCCTTTACGAAGTGCCACGCGAGTGAGTCCACCAGGCATTACATATATATCTTTACCGTACAAAATAAACGGTCTTAAATCAACGTGTCGAGATTCAATTTTATCCGCAATGAGAGTAGGAACCGTAGATAAATTTAAAACTGGTTGAGCAATATAATTTCTTGGATCGGCTTTGACCAATTCCTTAAAATCTTCTTGTTCTTGTTTGCTTGCTTTAGGGCCAATGATCATTCCATAACCACCGGCACCGTTGGCTGCTTTTACCACCAAATTATGAATGTTATCCAAAACAAATTTTAAGTCGGCTTCTTCAGAACAAAGGTAAGTAGGAACATTAGGAATGATCGGATCTTCGCCTAAGTAGTATTTAATGATCTTGGGAACGTAAGAATAAATTACTTTATCATCCGCAACACCCGTTCCTGGAGCATTGGCAAGAGCTACATTGCCTCTTTTGAATGCTTCAAAAATCCCTTTTACACCAAGTAAAGAATCTGGTCTAAAACTTGACTGGTCCATAAAGGTATCATCGATCCTTCGGTAAATCACATCTACCTTACGAAGGCCTTTGGTTGTTTTCATATAAACTTTATGATTTTCAACGATAAGATCGGATCCTTCTACAAGATACACACCCATCTTTTGTGCCAGAAAACTATGCTCATAATATGCTGAATTAAAAACTCCAGGAGTCCAAACGGCAATCACCGGATCAACAACATCCGTTAGATTTTCTAACATGGATCTTAGGTGATAAGGATAATCGTATACCTGGCGGATGTTTAATTTTTCAAAAAGTTCAGGAAAGGTTCGTTTCATTACTTCACGATTTTCCAAAACATAAGAAACACCAGATGGACAACGTAGATTATCTTCTAACACATGGAAAGCGCCTGCGCCATCCCGAACCAAATCTGTTCCGGTAATATGAATCCAAATATCTTTGGGTGGTTTGATTCCAATACATTGTTTAAGGTATCCGGAACTAGACTCAATCAGATCCCTCGGAATGATTTTATCTTTTAGAATTTTACCTTCACCATAAATATCAGTTAAAAATAAATTGAGAGCTTGGATTCTTTGTTTCAGTCCTTTTTCTAAACTAATCCATTCTTCACTTGGAACAATACGAGGAATCACATCAAATGGCATAATTCGTTCTTGTTCTCCACCATCACCATACAGAGTAAAGGTGATCCCAAGCGACATGAGTGCTCTCTCTGCCGAACTACTACGTTTTACAAGTTCGATCCCACCCAAACTTTCCATTTTTGTTTTTACAAAATCGTAACTTTTGCGCGGATAACCCTCGCTGGAAAACATCTCATCGTATATATTTTTGGCACTATAGTCGGCAATAAACATGGGGGTACCCTCTGCTTACTTAGTTAGCAATATTTGTACCAAATGGAAGAAATGACCCGAAAGGATGGATTGCGTCACCATCCGACATAAGACTGTTAAACGAATGGGTTTCTATGTTCAAAAACTAAGCACGGGGAAGGAATCGAAAGAGAGATTGTATATTAAGAGTACGAAATGACTAATTTTCGGAGGATGGTAACAAATCAGCTTGGGAAATTTTTTTCTTTTTCTCCTGTTTTAATCGAAATGCATAGGCTAAGGTTCGGAAAAAACGTAAAAAAGGTAATAAATTTAATAAAAACCGATTTCCCCATTGGTAAAAATGTTCGTACCGACGTTTTTTAGGCCGAAGGATCGATTGCAAAACCCGATTTGCCAGTCGGTTTCCTTTTGAAAGTTTCGGTTCCATCGCAATGACCCGTGAAAATCGAAACTCTCTACCGATCTGTCCTCGGAAGGAATCCCAAAAATAATCCAAGGCAGCTTTGGAAGATCCATAAAGTCCAAATCCTGGTGTGGGAACTTTTGTTAAATCAGAACTAACAACGATGATATGGAGTCCTACAGAAATTAAGTTAGTTAATCGTTGTATGGTGTGAATGGGTGCTAAAGTGTTTGCATTGAATAAAATTTTTAATCTGTTCCAATCTTCTTTTTCATCTTCCGCATAAGTGATTTGTTCTGAGTTTAAAATGAAAACATCAATTTTATCTAAGGTTTCAATTGCAGATTCAATCAAACGTTCCATTTGTTCGGGTTTGGATGGATCAATTTTATACTTTTGAAGATTCGGATGGTTTGGAATTTCTTCCGGATTTGAATCACCAACGACAACGAGTGCACCTTCCGCTAGCAGTAGCGGCAACAGTTCCTTTCCTAAAGGAGAGGAACCAGAAGAAAGCACTATCTTTTTGGATGAAAGTCTCATATGAGTGATTCTATGTTTGAATCAATTGAGGGATGGATCTTTTGTATGGTCAACAAAGTATTTGTAGATTCCACCTTTGCTACGAAGGGCTTCTCGCCAAACAACTTCAGAATCGTCTTCACTAAAAACGATTGATTCATCTACTAAATCCGACACAACCCAAGACAATCTTTCAAATTCGCTTTCTAATTGGCCAGAAGACCAACCCGCATATCCTTGCAAAACACGAAATTGAATTTGATCAGAAGAAAGAACTTCAATCATTGTATCAAAACTTCTAGCCATATAAATGCCTGGCACAATTTCCACACCAGGGTCTTCCGTTTGTTTCCCATTATGCAGGATCGAAACGAACATATTGTCCACTGGTCCACCAGAAAACACTTGTTTGTTGGAATAAGCGGTTTCTGGAAGATTTTTGATTAATGATTCCATCGTTTGGTCGGTGGGTTTATTTAAAACCAGACCAAATGCCCCGTCATCATCATGGTCCACCATGAGGACAACGGATTTGTGAAAAAAATCCTGAATCACACTGGAATTGGAAATGAGTAACTTCCCGCGAGTTGAATCAGGATGGTCTGTCATTATTTTTTTCCGTGAATTTCTTCCAGGATTTTATATGCCACTTCTAATGTTTTAATATCAGAATCACCCTTCACCATAGGTTCGGATTCTCCTTTGATACATTTTACAAAGTGTTCATGTTCCTGTTTGAGTGGATTGTCTTTGTGAACAAAGATTTTTTCCACAATGGATTCTTGTCTGTATTTGATTTCTCCAGTTCCTAGTTGAGTGGTTGAACTTGCTTGTCTATGTAATTCAATTTCTTGGTTGGTAAAATCTAAAAATACATAAGAATCTTTTTGAGAAATATTAAGAGTTCTGATTTTTGCTTGGGAGGCACGAGATGCGTTAAGGGAAGCAACACATCCGTTGGCAAAAGTTAAAACCACACTTGCCACATCTTCATGATTGGAAACAATAGAAGATCCTACTGCTTTGACTTTCGTTACTTCTGATTTAACCAAGTTTAGAACGATGTCGATATCATGGATCATCATATCCAAAACTACACCCACGTCCGTGATGCGACTATTGTAAGGAGCAATCCTTCTGGATTCAATGAGGAGTGGATGTTCGGCAATTTTCCCGAGCTCCAATACCGCTCCATTGAATCTTTCAACGTGACCCACTTGCAAAATCAAATTGTTTTGTTTTGCTAAAGCCACAAGTTCTTTTGCTTCTTCCACAGTTTGTGAAATTGGTTTTTCTACCAAAACATGTTTCTTTTCAGTTAGCGCCTGTTTTGCGATCTTGTGATGAAGGAAAGTTGGTGCTGCGATGACGATGGCATCCGTTTCCTTTAACAATTCTTCCACAGTTGGAAACGCTTTTGTTTTGTGTTTCTCAGCAATTTGAGTGGCGCGTTCCAAGTTGGCATCAAATATTCCAATGAGTTCAGCATCAGAAAGCTGTTTGGCAACGTTTACGTGGTATTGGCCCATATGACCAGTACCGATGACTCCGAGTCGGACTTTTTTATCCATAGATGCTCTCAATCCTCCAAAAGTTCAGCGGAAAAACAACTTAGATTTTCCGCCACTGCCGACCTTTTCGCCGGACTCACGGGCAAATTCTTCCATCAGTTCTCTCTGTTTTTTAGAAAGTTTCTTAGGAATTTCTACTTTAATGATTACGTGTTGGTCCCCTTTTCCATAAGAACCAAGGTAAGGGATTCCATGTCCTTTCAATCGGAAGATTTGTCCACTCTCTGTTCCTTCTGGAATTTTTAAGTTGATGGTCTTTCCATCAATAGAGGGAACTTCGATCTCACCACCAAGACAAGCCATAGACAATGAAATCGTTTTTTGAACAATTAAATCATTCCCTTGGCGTTCAAAGGTTGGGTGTTTTTTGATATGTGTGACTACATACAAATCCCCACTTGGTCCACCATTCGGGCCAGACTCTCCTTCCCCAGAAACTTTGAGTCTGCTACCGGATTCAACACCGGCAGGAATTTTAATATGAATTGTTCGTCTTTTCTCTGTTAGGCCCTCGCCCTTACAAGTTTTACAAGGATTAGAAATGACCTTTCCTTTTCCTTTACAACGAGGGCAAGTGGTTGTGACACTAAAGAATCCTTGTGTCCTTCGCACTTGGCCTGTTCCCGAACAATCAGGACAAACTGTAGGCGAAGATCCTTTTGCTGCTCCCGATCCAGAACAATCCACACAGGTTTCGAGTCTTGGAATTTCTATTTTATATTCTTTTCCAAGAGCGGCATCTTCTAAACTAACTTCTAAATTATAACGGAGATCCGATCCCCTTTGAGGACCGGACCTTCTTCCACCACCGCGGCTACCGCCAGCACCTCCGCCTCCGAAAAATTCACTGAAGATATCACCGAAGTCGCCAAAGATATCAGAGAAGTCTGTATAAGCCCCTGCTCCATATCCTCCACCAGCTCCTGCATTGACTCCTGCTTTGCCGTACTGATCGTAGGCTGCACGTTTTTGTGCGTCACGTAACACTTCATAGGCTTCTGTCGCCTCTTTGAATTTTTCTTCCGCTTCTTTATCACCCTTATTTTTGTCAGGGTGATATTTAATGGCTAACTTACGATAGGCGCTCTTGATCTCATCATCAGAGGCACCTTTCGAAACGCCTAATACTTCGTAGTAACCACGGTCGCTCATAGTTTTACTTCTTTTTCTCTATTTATTTTTTATCTTCATCAACTACGGTGTAATCCGCATCAACGACCTTTTCGCCACCGGCAGAAGACTCACTTGCACCTTGTCCAGGAGCACCCGCTTGGTCTGCACCTGGAGCTCCGGCTTCAGGGCCTGCTTGTGAATAAATCTTTTGTCCAATTTGCATTGCTACTTGTTGGATAGAATCTCTTGAAGCTTTCATTCTTTCTACGTCACCAGATTCCATAGCTTCACGGCCGCGTTTGATTTCGTCCTGTGCTCTTTGTTTTTCTGATTCGTCGAGTTTGTCAGCAGATTCACCGATGGTTTTTTCTAATTGGTAAACAATAGCTTCCAATTCGTTTTTAGTATCAGCAGCTTCGCGAAGTTTTTTATCTTCTTCCGCATGAGCTTCTGCATCTTTTACCATCTTTTTGATTTCTTCTTCAGAGAGTCCCGAAGAAGATTCAATACGAATCTTTTGTTCTTTTCCTGTTCCTAAATCTTTCGCAGATACATGGACGATACCGTTTGCGTCGATATCAAAAGTCACTTCGATTTGAGGTACTCCTCTTGGTGCCGATGGAATTCCCACTAAGTCAAAACGACCGAGGGTTCTATTGGCACTTGCCATTTCACGTTCCCCTTGTAATACATGAACCGAAACTGTTGTTTGGCTGTCTGCAGCAGTAGAGAACACTTGTGACTTTCTTGTAGGGATGGTTGTGTTTCTTTCGATGAGTTTTGTCATCACACCACCGAGAGTTTCAATCCCAAGTGATAGTGGAGTTACATCGAGTAACAATACGTCAGTAACATCACCTGCAAGAACTCCCCCTTGGATCGCAGCACCAACTGCTACTACTTCATCCGGGTTTACAGATTTGTTTGGTTCTTTACCAAAAATTTCTTTTACAAGTGCTTGCACCGCAGGAATACGAATCGATCCACCCACAAGGATGACTTCATCAATTTCACTAGCAGAAAGACCTGCATCTTTCAATGCATTCAAACATGGAATACGAGTTCTTTCGACAAGAGATCTTGTGATTTCATCAAACTTTGCTTTGGTGAGAGTCATATCCAAATGTTTTGGACCAGAAGCATCAGCCGTGATGAATGGAAGGTTGATTTGAGTGGAAGATGTTCCAGACAACTCGATTTTAGCTTTTTCAGCAGCTTCTTTCAATCGTTGTACTGTGTTTTTATCTCCAGAAATATCAATCCCCGTTTGTTTTTTAAATTCATCAATCATCCACTGCATGACTACGTTATCAAAGTCATCACCACCAAGATGAGTGTCCCCATTTGTGGATTTTACTTCAAAAACTCCGTCACCAAGTTCTAGGATAGAAACGTCAAATGTTCCACCACCTAAGTCGTATACGGCGATCTTTGCACTAGTTTTTTTCTTATCAAAACCATAAGCAAGAGCTGCTGCTGTTGGTTCGTTGATGATACGTTCTACTTCGAGACCAGCAATACGACCTGCGTCTTTTGTTGCTTGTCTTTGTTCGTCATTGAAGTAAGCAGGAACTGTTACTACTGCTTTTTTTACTTCATGACCAAGAAAGTCTTCCGCAGTTTTCTTCATTTTTTGAAGAACACGAGCCGCAATTTCTTGTGGAGTGAATTCACCGGAAACGGTTTCAAATTTCACACCATCATTTCCAGCACGGATCACTTTGTAAGATACCATCTTGGATTCGTCACCAGCTTCGTTAAAACGACGACCGATAAAACGTTTCGCAGAACGGATTGTGTTTACTGCATTCGTAATTGCCTGGTTCTTTGCGAACTGACCCACAATGGTTTCACCCTTTGCGGTAAAGGCAACAATCGAAGGAGTGGTTCTTGCCCCTTCTGAGTTTTGAATGACAACAGGGTCTCCACCTTCCATAACCGCCACACAAGAGTTAGTGGTTCCTAAATCGATACCTATAATTTTTTCCTTAGACATAGTCTTCTCCTTCTTACTAATATTAACTTTGTGGTTTTCCCACTTTCACACGTGCAGGGCGAATGGATTGTTTGTTCTCACCTTCTTCATGGTAATAACCAGCTTGGTAAGTTTCCACAACCGTCTCTTCCGTAAACTCTACACTTTCCTCAGAAGCAATTGCTTCCATAAGCATTGGATCAAACGGCATTCCTTTCGGATCCAAACGTTTGATTCCTTCTTTTTCCAATACGGAATAAAATTCCTTTTGAACCATCTTGATCCCTTCCACGAAAGCCACTACTTCCGGAGTTTGGTTTGGAACATTGGATACACGTTCCAAGTTGTCGAGAGCTCCCGTGAGTCCTTCCGCGAACTTTTTGATGGATTCCTTTCTTGCATTTAACAAGTCGTTTGCGGTTCTACGTTTGTAGTTTTGAAACTCCGCACGTTCTCTTAACCAAGAATCTTTTAAAGTTTCGATTTCCTTTTTGGCGTTATCGAGTTCTTTTTCAGCACCTTCTACCGCTTGTTCAATGGCTTCATCCGTAATGGCCTGCCCTTCTTCGACCGACACATTTTGTTCATCAACGGATCCGTTTGTTTCTTCTGCCATTTTTCCTCCTACTATCTACTCAATTTCGTAATCATTTCTGAAACTAACTTTGAAGTGAATTCAATCAAAGGTAATGCTTTGTTGTAATTCATCCTCTGAGGACCAATGATTCCCATGGAACCAATCCTCTTTTCTCCCATTCGGTAATTGGTTGTAATGATGGTAACACCACCTAACTTCTCATTACCGTCTTTCCCGATAATGGTATAAACACCATCCATCGGAACATAATCGCTAAAAAACTCTTTGAGGAACTGTTTTTCATCAAACAGATGCAGGATGTTTTCTAATTGTTCCTCTTCATCCTTAAAGTTTTCGTATAAATTTTTTAATCCATCGATATACAAGTTATCAACGGACAAACTGTCCGATCCCATGGCTCTCGCAATTGATGGTGCAAATAAAGAAAATCCTTCTGGACCTTCCTTTTTCATCATCATCTGAGGGATCAGATTACTTTGAATTTCATGAACATCAAAACCTTTGACGTTATCATTCAAATATCTTGAGATTTGGTACAAAGTCTCTTGTGAGATATGGTAATCGAAAAATATATTTCGATTCAGCACCGTACCTGACCGCATCACAAGAATCATAAGAACTTCTCCACCATTTACATGGATGAGTTCAATATGTTTGAGTGTATCGAGTGACCCTTCTGGGCCAAGAACCACACTCGCTGATTGCGAAAGGGAAGCCAAAACTTTGGATGTGGCAATGAGAACTTGGTCCAATCGAAATTGCATCCGAAGATACTCTTCCTGGATCCTTTGTTTTTCCCGCATGGTAAGCTCAAACAAAGTCACCAAACTATCCACATACAACCGGTAGCCCCGTTCCGTCGGAACTCGCCCACCCGAAGTATGCCTTGCCACGATAAAACCCATCTCTTCCAATTCCGCCAAACAAGAGCGGATGGTGGCAGGGGAAACACCGATATCGTATTTTTCAGAAAGGGTTTTGGATCCGACCGGTTTGTTATCCGATACAAATTCCTCTACCAAGGCTTTTAAAATAGATCGATGTCTAGGGGATAGATCCATATCCTTCTGGCACTTCCTTTAGCACTCTGATGATTAGAGTGCCAAACTATGCTTAAAGTTTACGGATTTGGTATTTTTTCGTCAAGCAGGAAGAAGATTAGAGCCTGGAATTTTAGCAGAGTTTATTAGAATCTGCTAAAATTATGTCACACTGGGTAAACTTGGATCTGGTTGCGGCCGTGGTTCTTGGCTTGGTAGAGGGCAATGTCCGCCAATTTCAAAATCTCTTCTGGCTTCTGAATGGGATGCACCTTGGTATACCCAATGCTAAGGGTGATGTTGAGATAATAGTTATCAAAAATGAAAAAACGGTGGTTTTCTACCGATTCTCGCAAGCGGTCAAGGACTATGGTTGCCCCTTCTGTGGTCGTGTCAGGGAGGATACAACCAAACTCTTCTCCCCCAATCCTTCCCACTGTGTCTTCTTCTCTGAGGCAATCCACAAAGATATTGGCCATTTTTTTGAGAACCAAATCCCCGATGTCGTGCCCATAGGTATCGTTGATGACTTTGAAATGATCGATGTCAAGCACTGCCAGAACCGATTCCCGGTTGCGGCGTTTGACCGTGGCGACAGTTTTTTGCAAACTTTCCGAAAAGGAACGACGGTTTGGCAACATGGTGAGCTCATCCATATAAGCCAATCGTTTCAAACTATTGATGAGAACATTCTTTTGTTCTTCCAGACGCCTACGTTCACGAACATCTCGAATGATGGCAGCATAGAACATTTGGGTTTCATTCCGAATGGTAAAGGCCCGAATCTCCACAGGGATGGTACCTTTTGGTTTGGTGACAAGTTCCAACTCTTTTAAAAATCCAGCAATATAATGCGAATCTTTGGAACTAACAAAGGTTTCGATCGTGTTTTGTTCCCCCTTTTCATTCGGAGGAAAAAGAAAAGAAAAAGTTTTTTCTTCTAATTCTTCTTTGGAATAACCAGTTAACGATTGTAATGCTAAATTGCTAAATAGTATTTTATTATTCGTATCTAAAACGACAATTGCATCGATGGATTGAGAAACAATTTCTCTAACAAATACATCCGTATTAATCTCATTCATTTCCCCAAATTTCCCCATAACCTTTTTCGCTTCGGAATGAATCCCGCCACTTGTGGATATGACGAAAATTAATCTCGGGTTTGTTCGACCGAGAATCCTTTTTCGGCAAAACCTTCATTGGTTTTGGATTCAGACCTTGATACCAATAGGCAACTGCGATTAAATCTAAGGTCAAGGAATTTGCATGTCCATGCTCTAATAAGAATAGGAAATTTTTTTCAAAACGAATGGGGGATTCCACCCAAAACCGATACAAATGCGTTCTGCCTAACCAACCAACAGAATCAGATACTCGTGGATATCCGAAATAAGGATGCATAAAGATTTCTTTTGGTGACCAAGCTGTGTTAAAAACATCTTCTGTTCCTGTTCCCTTTAGATTGGCTTCTGTTTGGTTCCCATCAATGAAAATCAAATCATCCCCTTCTCCATACCAAAGTGGAGTGGGTGAATCGACATACAAATTGAGACCAACAAACTGGCCTTTGCCTTCTGTTTCGAGAACCGAGAAGTAATTTTCTTTTTTAAAAACAGTTTTTTCTGTTTCTCCAAGAAGTCCCCATTCATTTTCTTTTCCATTGGTTGTGTTCGGTTTTGTAACACTTCGACTCCATTGTGCATGGAAACGTAAATTAGAATTTAAAGGTTCTTTCCATTCTTCATAATCAATATAAAAATAAAAATTACTGATGTCTTCTTCAGATTCATTTTCAATTTCTATCCTTGCCCCCGATTCAAAAGGCATAGGAAAGTATGAATTCATAGACTTTCCTTTTTTGGGTGCAGCCACAAGTGGTGCCGAATTCATGATGTATTCTTCGCCCCAACCTTGTCCAAAAAATTCACCTAACGGAACTTCTACGGAAGCATGTGGATGATTGTCCCAATACATACGAATCACAGCATTTTTTCTGGCCATTGGATCTTTACTGGCAAGTGTCATCCAAATGTGTTTGATCACACCCCTAGATTTGATTTCAGCAATGGTTACTGTTTGTTTCTTTGGGATTTTAGTAAAATCATCGTTTCCATTTGTGGGATCTGCACTCGATATTCTTTGGTTACGATAAGTTTTTTCTTTCCAAAGAGAAGACTCCCATCCATCAGCAATCAAAGGAATGGTGGAAAGGTAAAAAATTCCGAAAAAAAGAATTATTATTATTTTATTTGTGAAACCAAACAAGTTTGGAATCGAAACAATTGGAATTTGAAAATTACGAATATACATAAAACAAGATCTCAGCTTAATTTTTCATTTAATGTTTTATATTTTGATTTTATTTTCATAATCACGTTAACCAATCTTTGTGGTTGTTTTTCCACGATTCACTAATACCAGAAAAATCCCAGCTTGCACAACTGATTGTAAAAAAATTTCAAAAACTACATAAAGATGAATGGAAATGGATACCTCTGGAATCAAAAACACCATTCCTTCCAAACTTCCAACAGCAGGAGAGATGGCAGCAAAACCGCCAAGGATGGTCCTCATCCAAATCAATACAAACATCTGTTTGCCGAAACTTTGATTTCGAAACCAATCCCAAATTAGAATCACAAAACTCGCCATTAAGATGGCTTGCAAAATAAGTGCCGGAAACAACCAAAACATCGCTCTTGACCAAGCTGCACCATCAGTTGCCGTAATGAGAAACAATGGGAACACGGCGTTTTCTCCCTCATAATATTCTTTCATAACGAACTGGAAATAAGGGACGGATACCAGTAGATAAGCGGAAAGATGGCTGAAAATAAACTGAATTGTGATTTTAATCTTCGGATTCATGTTAAAGTTGTCCAATAAGGTAGGAAACCCATCTTAACATGATGAAATCAGAACTCAAGGCAAAACTGCAACGGACATTTCCAAAAGCCAAAACAGTTGCTTCCGGCAGACTCTTCACACGCCAGTTGAGTAATCTTGTCGACGAGTCCATTCGAACTCTTTTCAACGAGGTATCGGCTGGAATTCCATTAAAAGACCATCTGTGTCTCATTGCAGTGGGTGGATATGGTCGCAGAGAACTTGCTCCTTACTCTGACATTGATATCCTTTATCTTCACGATGGAAAATTATCTGAAAAAATCCTCGGTGAAATCATTTCAAAAATTAATACATTCTTATACAACAATGAAAAGGAAGTAGGACATTCTTGTCGTACGATCAAAGAATCATTTTTATATCTAGACCAAATCGAAACTTTTCATGCAGTTCTTGATTCCCGATTTCTTGTTGGTTCAGAAGTTCTATTTCAAAAATACAAATCAGAATTTTTAGCAAAAATCCCAGAGAAAACCATCAAAGTTTTTAATGAATGGAAACTCTCTTATCTTAGAGAACGAATCATTAATTCTTATAATCCCATTTTACTTTCTGAACCTAATATCAAAACAGATCCATTAGGTCTTCGGGATATCCAACATATGTATTGGATTGAAAAAACCAATCCTCTGGTCGATTCGGCTGATGGTGGAATTTTTGATTTTTATTTGATAGGTGATAGTTTAACTCTATTGTCTGCTTATGATTTTTTGCTATTAACAAGGTCTGCACTTCATATTATCAGTGGTAGAAAAAATGATAGGTTGGATTTAGGACTCCAACCGGAAGTTGCTGAATTTTTAGGATTTGGTGCGCGAAACGAAATCAAAACTCTCGAAGCCTTTATGAGCCAATTTTACAAAGCCCAAAAAGATGTGTATTTTTATATTGGAACTTACTTAGACGAAAAAACGAATTTAAACAAAAAACGAATTCAAAAAGAACTCTCTAATCCAGACAGTTTGTATGATGACATCATTCAATTTTTTGCAGAATCACAGAGTAACCAAGAAGAACCTTCTCGTATCGATTTAAATCAAATTCGATTCGCATCACACTTCTTAGATGATGATTTCAAAAATCAAAAATCTGTTTTAGATACTTTCCTTGAAATGTTACGAAAAAAAAATAGAATTGGGCATACGCTCACTTTGATGCATGAGTGCAACATTCTAGGAAAACTCATTCCTGAATTTGGAGCCTGTACAAACTTTCCTCTATTCAGTTACCACCACCAATACACTGTTGATGAACATACACTTTTGATCTTAAGAGAGTTAGATGTTCTCATTGCTGATTTATGGGAAGATAGACAAGTCCAAGATGTATTTAATGTTTGTGAAAAAATTGAAATTTTAGCACTGGCCATTCTCATCCATGATGCCGGAAAGGTAAAAGAAGGAGATCATAGCCAATACGGTGCGGAACTTGCTCTCATCATTGCAGAACGTTTCCGATTGTCAGAAGAGGATACAGAGCTGTTACGTTTCCTTGTTGCCGAACATATTGTAATGTCTGAATTATCTTCCAAACGAGACATTTACGATCCAAAACTCATTTCCTCCTTCGCAAAACAATTTTCTAATGAAAACACTCTTAGACTTTTATATGTTCTTACCATCATTGATACAAAATCAGTGGGCCAAGGGATTCTCACCAATTGGAAAAAAGAAATATTACACTTCCTCTTTACTTCCACACTCACTTATATACAAAAAAAAGAAAATCTCACCGACACCCAAGACCGGATTGAAACCACTTTAGAAACATATTTAATCGAAAAAGAAGGTCTTAACGCAGAAGAAGCGGAACGAATTGTAACCTTTGGAATGAAAATTAGACCCTCTTCCTATTTAAATTACAATACTCCTAGACGTGTTTTCCAACACTTCAGTTTACTTTATGAATGGCAAAATTCCGGATTACCTTTTCGAATGATTACCGAAAGAGAACCTGCTTTTGTCACATTATCTATTTTTGCGAAGCCCGATAAACAAATGTTACTTTATCTTTCTGGAACTATATCCTCATTAGGACTTAGTTTGGTGGGATTAAGACTCTTTCAAACAGAAGAAGACCAACTCATCTTACAGGCACAAATTACGGACGAATATGGTAGCGGCGAAATTGCTGAACAACAAATCGCCGATATTGAATCTACATTAACCGAATGTATCGAAGGAAAAACCAATATCGAAGATTTAGCTTCCACTACCAATATTTGGAAAACCCTTCCACAAATTCCCGATGGAATGGTAGAAGAATTAGTAAAATTCGCTAATGATATTTCTGAGTCTTATTCCGTTTTAGAAGTTAGAGTTCCCGATTCCATTGGACTTGTGTATCGAATTCTAAAAACATTACTCGACTTTGAATTAGAAGTCATTTTTGTTAGGATCTCTACCAGCGCGGATTTTGCTTACGACTCATTCCACATTCAAACTAAAAATGGTAGAAAAATTGAGGATACAGGATTACTCTTAGCAATCAAAGAAAGAATCCTTTCGGTGGCACGAGTCAAAGAAAACCAAGGAATCATGGAGATTAATTTTTAATATGGCATGGTGGAAAGAAGCAGTCATCTATCAAATTTATCCACGTAGTTTCCAAGATTCCAATGGAGATGGAATTGGAGATTTAGAAGGAATCATTCAACGATTGGATTATCTTGCAGGATCCAAGGATTCTCTTGGCATTGATGCCATTTGGTTATCTCCCGTGTACCCATCTCCTATGTTTGATTTTGGTTATGATATTTCTGATTATGAAGAAATTGATCCTGTTTATGGTGACACTCAAACCTTCAAACGGTTGTTAAAGGAAGCGCACAAACGTGGTATTCGAATCATCATGGATCTTGTTGTCAATCATACTTCCCATCTACATCCTTGGTTTATTGAATCCAGATCTTCCGTCAATAGTCCCAAAAGAGATTGGTACATTTGGAAAGAACCAAACCACAATGGTCCACCAAATAATTGGTTAGGTGCATTTGGTGGTTCTGGATGGGAATACGACAAACGAACTGGAGAGTATTATTTCCATTCCTTTTTAAAAGAACAACCAGATCTCAATTGGCGAAACCCCGATGTAGAAGATGCCATATTTAAAATGATGAAGTATTGGTTGGATATGGGAGTCGATGGGTTCAGACTAGATGTTGTCAACTTATATGTGAAAGATGAATTTTTAAGAAACAATGCTTCCTATTTTATGAAAGGGCCAAGACCATACGACAAACAAGTCCATGCTTACGATCGTGATCGTCCCGAAATGCATGGAATCCTTCGTCGGATGCGTAAACTTTTGGATTCATATCCCGAAAAACGTATGTTTGTTGGTGAGATCATGCAAGATTTTCCAGGAAACGTTCTCCTACCAGCGACATACTGTGGTCGTAATGATGAGTTACATCTTGCATTTAATTTTATGTTTTTATTCTCTCCTTGGAAAGCAGAACGATTTTATCAAATTGTAAAAGATTTTGAATCGGCACTCGGAGAAGACAATTGGCCGAACTACACTCTATCCAATCATGATTTTCCACGACATATCACAAGATATGAAAAAGGAACCGACACAATCGCAAGAGCCAAGTTGGCCGCCTGTATGATGTTAACTCTTCGAGGAACACCATTTCTTTATTATGGTGAAGAGATTGGGATGAAACGCCAAAAGGTTCCTTACAATAAAATCCAAGACCCAGTAGGAAAACGTTATTGGCCTTTCCATCCAGGTCGTGACCCGGAACGAATTCCTATGCCTTGGGATGGAACCAACACAACTGGTTTTACAACAGGTAAACCATGGTTGCCATTGTATGAGGATGCACAGACACTCAATGTGGATTCTCAAAAAGAAGATCCCAATTCGTTGTTTTATACTTATAAAAAACTAATCCAATTACGAAAAGATAGAAAGTCTTTAAGAAAAGGTAAGTTAAAAATATTTCTGAGTCCCGATAAACACGCGCTCTATTACAGAAGAAGAGAAGGAAAAGAAGAAACATATATATTTTTGAACTTTTCTTCAAAACCTGCGAATGTATCATACCCGCGAAAATGGATTCTGGGTGAAATTCTTTTTAGTTCTGCAAATCGATCTTCCTCTTTTGAGTTAGAAAAAGAGTTGGACCTCGGTGGTTTAGTTTTGTTCCCAAATGAAGCTGTCATTTTTGCGAAATAAAATTTTTTGATCAAAACGGGCGCCTCGAATCGAATCCAAAACTTAACTTAGATTCATCAACGACCCCGCTTTTCGCTCCAATCTTTCCTATTTGGTTCTTAGAAGAAAATGGACTGGGTATGGAAAGGATTTCCGCTGCAATCGGTGGCGCGGGAATTTCAATTTGAATACAAAATTTCTAATTAGCTATCATTATAAGTTTTAGGTTTTATCCTTATCAATTTTCTTTTTCAATTGTAACAACTGATTCACCTCAGCCGGTAAAGATACAATCTTCTTTGTGACTTGACTCACTGTTATATAAGTTAGCATACCCGAACAAATAAGTTTTTCTCCGCAACGCATTTGGAACGACCAAAAGATCTTGGAAGATTGATAACTTGGAAACAAAGAAATCTCCAGTTCATCGTCAAACTTGGCACCATTCCGATAATCAATAAGAGATTGAACCACATGAAAATCAATTTGGTAACGATCAATAAATTCAGAATAAGAAATTCCTTTTGCACGAAAGTATTCGGTGATGGTGACATCCAAATAATTTAAATAATTGGCATTAAAAACAATCCCTTGCGAATCCACTTCAGAATAGCGAACCCGAAGCTTAAATTGGAAATTGTATTCTTTAGCTTTCATTAAAAGCCAGCTGTATCTGTTTTTCTTTTATGATATAATAATGCTTTTTTCAAACAAATGGTTAGTTTTGATTTAGAAATTTTTTGACTCACAGAAAAATACAAAGCTCGTTTCCCATCACAATTCCATTCGGGAAATTCAATTGCGATCTCTTTTGCGATTGTGGTTTTACAATTAAAGTATAAAGCAAATTCAAGTTCGTTCACTTTTGCCATTCGAATGGTGGATCCAGACTTTGTTTTTGGAGTTAAAAAACTTGGTTCTCCCCATTTCAAACATTCTGCAATTTCACCAATCTTTTCATCGGCAAACGACAATTCATAAATCCAATTTCGGATTTCCATAAACTTTTCCAACATTGCAGGCGTTAGATTAAAATAATAGGATGTTATTTCTTCCGATGGAAGAGGATACTTTAATTTGGAATTTGATTTAAAATTTGATTTCGATTTTATTTTATATTTAGTGGTTGCCATTTTCATTTTTGAGGATTCGAATTTCAAAATACAAATGTTACCTAATTTTTGAATTGAATATTAGATTCGGTCTACGCGACCTATTTAAAAATCTAATATTGAAATACGGGACCGATTTTTTCATCCGTTCCTTTGAATCGGACTTTATCACCAATTTTCACCGCACTAAAATCGGTAACACCATCAATCACCGTTGTCAGTTTTACATTTTCCTCGGTTTGAACAATTGCTAGAACATAGGGCGCACGAGAAGCCATATGACCAAATCCAACATACACAACAGTGAATGAATGGATGGTTCCATTCTCTTTTAGATCCACTTTTTCCGTGGATTCACTGCCACAGGACGGACAACCACTTAAAACCTCTGCTACTTTAAAGTTACATTGGTTACAAATTGTGCCTGTGAATGAATGTGTTACGCTCATAGTACATTTCTTATCCAGGGCAGATTTAATTGCAATCCGTTTAAATTATTGTTAGGTGAAATTGGCAAAAAATGTATTCTTGAACTTTTCTAAACACAATTCAAACTATTGGACTTTTACAACTACTTTACCTTTAGTACGTCCTGTTTCCACATAAGATATAGCTTCGTTGGTTTGTTCAAACGGAAATACTCTGTCGATTACTGGCCGAATTTTCCCAGCTTCAATCAATGAGGTAATTTCACTTAACTGATAACCATCGGATCTCATAAACAGAAATTCGAAATTAACATTCAGCTTTTTAGCAAATCTTTTCACTGACATACTTAGCAAACTCATTATGAATTGGAAAGGCCAGCCTAGGCCGATTTTTTTTGCAAATTCACTAGTTGGAGGCCCAGTGAGTGACACTAGAGTTCCACCTTGTTTCAAAATTTGCAGAGATTGGTGAAGTATTTTATTGTCTCTATTGCTATGTAGTACCAAATCATAATCTTTTAAAATTTTTGAAAAATCTTCATTTTTATAATCGATAATTAGATCAGCACCAAGATTTTTCACCAAATGTGTATTAGCGGAACTAGTTGTAGTTGCTACAAAGGCACCTAAATGTTTTGCTAGTTGGATTGCAAATGTTCCAACACCACCAGAACCAGCTTGGATGAATACCTTTTGGCCTTTTTTGACATTTGCAATTTCCACCAAAGCCTGCCATGAAGTGAGTCCTACAAGGGGAATGGAAGAAGCTTCTTCCATTGAAATGTTTTTAGGTTTCAATGCTAAATCATTTTCTGAAACAGCGATTAACTGAGCAAAGGTACCTATATGATAATCAGAAGGTCTTGCATAAACTTCATCTCCAACTTTAAATTTTGAAACATTAGCTCCCACTTTTATAATGACACCTGCCATATCGTGTCCGTTAGTAAAAGGTGGTTTGTATGGAAGAAAAATTTTAAAGTCACCATTTCTAATTAAAGAATCAAGTAGGTTGATGGCCGCTGCATGAATTTGGACTAAAACTTCATTTTCGCTTACTGTTGGTTCTGGTACTTCTGTAAGCACCAGTTTATCTTTTTTACTGTAACGAGTAACTTGAAATGCTTTCATTGTCTTAACCTTTAAACCGATTGAAGTTTTTTATTAAAGAATTCTCAAATAGTTTGTATGCAAAGTGTTGTATTGTTAAAATCACAGAAGCACCTTTACCAACTGGATGATTAAATTTAGGTTCTTTTGTTTCAACCAATTTGATTAAAGTATCAATCACAGGTGTTGGTTCAGGAGCATTTCCAAACAAATCTTTTGCAAATCTTTCAATTTTACTTCGGTATTGGTTATAGTCATCAATTTTGGTTTCAGCTTTCACAGCATTAGTAACGATATTGGTTTTAAAACCCATTGGTTCCACCATAGCCACTTTGATGTTAAACTCATTTAATTCAAATCGTAAGGATTTAAAAAATCCTTCTAACGCATGTTTAGATGCTCCGTAATAAGAGGCACTCGGAAAATTCAATAATCCCATGATCGATCCTACGGTGATTATTTTTCCAGATCTTTGTTTTCTAAAATCGGGTAATAACTCTTTAGTTAGTTTTACTGTTCCCCAAAAATTTGTTTCAAATTGTCTTTTACCTTCTTCAATGGAAGTTTCTTCTGCAAGTCCCGACAAATAAAATCCTGCATTATTAATCAAAACATCTAAATGGGAAATATGCTTGAACAATTCATTACGAAATACCTTGATTGAATTATCATCGGCAATATCAAGTGATAACATTTTAAATGGAACTTTGATTTGGTTAGGGTTACGACTTGTGCCAATGACATTGTAACCACTTTCGTGAAGTCTAGTTGCGACGATTAGACCAAAACCTGAGGATGCACCTGTGATTAAAATTGTTTGTTTCATACGACGATTAGACTCCGTGTTTCAATTTTTACTTGCAATTTGCAAGTAAAAATATCACTTTTATTTTGCAAGTGATTATTTTGTAATATTTTTTAAAATTTTAGATTGGAGGAAAATGAATGGAAAAAACCAATAAAAGGTCAGAATGCCCTCTTAGCTGCTCACTAGACATATTCGGTGACAAATGGTCCTTACTCATCATTAGAGATATGATGTTCTTTAATAAATCAACCTACGGTGATTTTTTAAAATCTGAGGAAGGTATAGCTACAAACATCCTAGCAGCCAGACTCCAAAGTTTAGAAGAAAACGAACTTATCGAAAAAACAGAACATCCAGATAGTAAAGCAAAAGTTCTCTATAAACTGACAAATAAAGCAATCGAACTATTACCAGTTCTTGTCGAAATCCAATTGTGGGCAGAAAAATATTTTGAAATTCCGGCAGAAATCAAAACTCAACTCAAAGAAGTGAAAAAGGGAAAAGAGGAATTTATAAAGGTTATGACAAAAAAATTAAGGAAACAAATTGTCGACCAAACCTAGTTAAGGAAGAAAAAGGAAACTAACGAAATTCTTTGCCTGCTTCATATGTTTGTTATGCGTATTGCGCATAAATCCCCCATCCCGTCAAGTGGCCCAGACTCTGGTATTATTTTAAAATATGCTGTGTAATAAACGAAACACGTTTAAACCCCGCAGTTACGAGATCCAAACGTGTTTTTTCAAATTCTTAAAGTTTTATCTTACTTCAATCTTTCGATGATAGTAGCAATTCCCATGCCGCCACCGATACAAAGAGTGATGAGTCCGTAACGAAGGTCTCTTCTTTCCAACTCGTCAAGTACGGTTCCAGTCAAAATCGCACCAGTTGCTCCGAGTGGATGTCCAAGAGCAATCGCTCCCCCGTTTACATTGATTTTGGATTCATCAATTCCGAGTGTTTTCTTTACGTATAACACTACAGAGGCGAAAGCTTCGTTGATTTCCCAAAGGTCAATGTCTTTTACGCTAAGACCAGCTTGTTTCAAAGCTTTTTGCGAAGCAGAAACAGGACCAGTTAACATAATCGTTGGATCTTCACCAGTTGCCACTGTTGCAAGAATTTTTGCACGTGGTTTCAAACCGTATTTTTTGAGTCCTTCATCATTAGTCACTAAGATCGCAGCTGCACCATCAACGATACCAGAAGAGTTTCCGAGTGTGTGGATATGATTAATTTTTGTTACTTCTGGATAAGAACGAAGTGCAATCGCATCCAATTCTTTTTCACCAATTGTTTTGAATACAGGACCAAGACTAGAAAGGAAAGCATAGTCTGATTCCAAACGTGGGTTTTCTTCTTCTGTCACAACAGTTCCATCATCCAAAGTAATTGGGATTACTGATTTTTTAAAGTAACCATTTTGAACTGCTGCATGTGCTTTTTGTTGTGAAGATTCTGCAAAACGATCTGCTTCTTCACGAGAAATATCATACTTAGTTGCGATTAGGTCAGCAGAAATACCTTGTGGAACTAGGTTGTAGTGAGCAGCAATTTTATCGTTGCCAACGTTAAAATCACGTCCCATCATATCATCACCCATTTTCACACGGCTCATGGATTCAACTCCACCACCAACTCCAATTTCCATTGCTCCGGAAGCAACATGGTTTGCTACGTTGTTGAGGGCTTGTAATCCAGAACCGCAAAAACGGTTTACTGTATAACCTGGAACATCTTTTGGCCAATGAGCCGCCATGACCGCATAACGAGCGATACATGCAGCTTGGTCAGCAACTTGGGATACACAACCCATTACAACTTCTTCAACCGTTTTTGGATCGATTCCGGTACGTGATTGGATGGCTTTTAATGTGGCAGCAGCTAATTCTTGTGGATGGACGGATGCAAGTGTCCCGCGTTTTTTGCCCTTTCCTCTCGGAGTTCGGACAGCATCAATAATATAGGAATTCCCCATGGGTTTACCTCTCTCTGGGTGTTTCTAGGAAAAACGTACAGAGTTCGCCTCATAAGAAAAGTAAAAAAATCATCATTTCGTCATAGTTTTCATGAATTTGTGACGGTAGTAGAGTAATTTTGCTCGAATTTGGCACCCGTAACCCGAAAACATCGCATCCAACCTGTCCGCCTTGCTTTCATTTCGTTCTTCGGCGATACGAATATAGCGAAAATTGGGTTCGATGGCCTCCGCAAATTCTCGTTTGTTCCAATCTACATAACGCCAAGCGCTAAAACTATGGTTCACACCCACCTTCTCATCGATGGTTCCCAGGAGTTGGAATTTGGATTCGCAAGGGGTTCTAAAAAATATATAACGATTAAAAAAGTAAAGAATCGTTCGATGCGGATTAGCCTCTAAAACCGAACGAAAATGTTCCCGCATCTCTTCCACAGTATAAAACAAATCAGGACCCGAATTGGTACTGCGAAAGATCACTGGTGAAAATTCATTTGGTGTATATAATTTTGTTAAAATTCGGATATAAGATGGATCATCCAACCGGTAAGGAATCTCGTTAAATGCAAAAGGGAAAGGATCTCTTTCTGTGAGATGAATTTCTATATAACGTGTATGATCGTATTCAGGATCATTGATATCAGTTGCCACAATCTTTTTGATATACCGAGAAAGGAACTGGTCTTCATATAAATCACGAACCGTGACCGCACCTTCTTCATAAAGAATGGCACTTCCAAAATCTATAAAACTAGCTCCATCTAACAAACGTCCAATGGATCCATACTCATGGTGTAAAATTCGATTTCGAAAAATCGAACGTAAAATCAAATTATGATCATACAACCGTTTACGGCCGGATCGTTGTTCTACAACTGTGTTTTTTGTTTTTTTTACTTTATAGTAGTGAATATGATTGGCGAGACCAAACCTTAACTTTTCAAATGCATGATTCTCCAAAACACGTCTTTCGTCTTCTTCGTTTTCGATAATGGTTGTTTCTGCAGAAATTGCAAATTGAAATCCTAATAAGATCATCCAAACCAAAAGAGAGATAAAGAATCTAAAGCTTTTGATTATTTTCAATTTGTTTGCAAATTCTATATCAGAAAAACTATTTTTGGATTTTTGAATCAAAGAAAATAAATTCACAAATAGGTTAATCAAGTGGGATCAAAAATAAAAAACCCGGATTCGTCATGAAACAACAAAAACCGGGTAATCAAATAGAATTGAAAAAATAGATTTAAATCCTTTGGCCGAGAATGGGACCACCAGTTTTTTCCATCATTCTTTCTTTGGTTAAAAATAAATCTTCACGATTGTCGGCTGCCATCTCTCCTGTTCCGTCTAGATAAATCGCACCTTTAGGACAGGCTTCTTCACATAATCCACAGAAAATACAACGTAGTAAGTTGATTTCAAACTTCTTAGCAAACTTATCTTCTGGGTGAAGGTGTTGGCGATCCGTTGGTACTTCTGCTGCTTCAATATGAATGGCATTGGCAGGACAAATCCACATACAACAAAAACATGCAGTACATCGTTCCCTACCTTTTTCATCTCGTTTCATGGAATGCATTCCACGAAAGCGAGTGGAATATTGGCGTTTTTTATCAGGATATTCGATGGTCACTTGTTTATTGAACAAAGCTACCTTAACGAAATGTTTCAAAGTGATCCAAAGACCTTTGCCGATGGACCAAAAATAAAACTTCTCATACCAAGAAAACTGATGTTTTTTGGCTACGTTGATGACATTAACGGTTCCCAACAGATGCCTCCACTTTTTCAGTTAGTTTTTGGAAAATCAAATCCACAACACCAGCAGAATTTAACAATCCTTTGATTGGATTCATCGATTGCTCAAAGTTTTGTTTTAGGCCGTTTTTATTGGTAAAACTACCGGCAGATTCTGCAAAAATTTGAATTGGAGCCGCCAAACTAGCGTTTTTTGCAGCTTCAGTTAAATTAGTGTCAAAAGAAATTACCTTTGATGGATCGATTCCCTCTGGGATTGACTCTTTCAATACAAAAACTAAATCAATGGCACCTGATTTAACTGCATTCACAATTCCCGACATTCCTGAAATTGATGTGATTCCCAAATCAACAGCTCCCTTTGTATTAGGGTGGTTGTCTTTTGTAAGTAAAAAGTCCACTTGTTCAGTTTCTTTGTTTTGTGCATCTGTCACACGGGATTCCCATTGAATGGATTTCCCACCTAACTCACGTGCAACTAATTCAAATCCTTTTTTCAGTGATTCCAGCGTTTCATTGGATTCATGAGCTCCACCAAGAACGGCAATTGATTTCGCTGCTTTCATTCGATCTACTATTTTAGATATGACTTCTTTGGATGTTGAAGGATTTCCCGCTTCCAAATAACTATGAAGGCGATTCTCGTTCATCCAATCCAAATCGAATCTTCCTTTGTCACAAAGGAAAAACATACCTTGGTCATAGTTTTCACGAACCATATAACGATACATTTTATTGTCTCGTACATTCGTTGTTACATTACATCCTGTAGAACATCCGTGACATACTGATTTATGTGATTTATACCACCAAACACGTGACTTAAATAATGTTTTATTATTTAGGAGTGCTCCCACTGGGCAAATATCTGCCAAAGCACCTTGGTAGTTGTGATCGATTGGTTCTGATTTCGCAAGGCCAATGATGGAATGGTTTCCTCTTTCAAAAAGTCCAAGATTAGACTGACCAACCTTTTCCTCTTCAAATCTAACACAACGATAACAAACAATACAACGATTATGATTGATGATGAGATTGGTTCCAATCTCTTCTTGAGGAATATTTCTTTTATCGAATTCAAACCTTGAATGTCCCGAACCAGAACCAAATGCGTTGTCTTGCAAACGACATTCCCCGGCTTTATCACAAACAGGACAGTCTAACGGGTGATTTGCGAGCAAAAATTCCATTGTACCAGCGCGAGCTTCTATCACTCGGTCTGACTTAGTAATGATCCCCATTCCTTCTTTTACAGGAGTATTACAAGCTGCTTGTAAACGAGGAACACCTTCAATTTCAATGAGACACATGCGGCACATACCGACAATGCTGAGTGCTGGGTGGTAACAAAAGTAAGGGATTTCGACTCCAACTTCTTTTGTGGCGTCGATGAGGTTTTTCTTTTCGTCGACTTCGTATTCGACTCCGTCTATCTTTATCTTAACCAAAGAACAGGCCCCCTAGGTTTGATTAGACCTAGGTCTTTGGTTTTTGTCAAACCTTCATTTTGAAATTATATTTACCTCGGAAAGATAGGTGAAAGGTTGCAAATCCACTACATGGTTATTGAAGAATTCCGAATCTAAAAACAAGGAACTGGCTCGGATATTTGTCTGTTTGAGAATTTTTGCGATCAGATCATCCAAAATTTGTAAGGATCTGACTTCGTAAAAGAAGGCGTTATCGAGATTGATTCTCAAATTGGTGAAAGACCCTCTTCCTCCCAAAGACAACATAAACCGATCAAAGATTTCCTCAGTGGATTTTTTGCCCGGACAACCCTGAATGTCCAAAACCATTTGAGAAATTGATAGTTCCGTGACATTGACCACCAATGGAAATGCTTTTTTGTCGATGATGTTTTCAGGTTTTAGCTGCAAAACTTGTGCAATTTTTTCAAGTAAAGCTTGGTTTGCGATGGGTTTTAAAAGATAAGCAGTGACGTGACTAAGAGCCGCTCTTCGTACTTGGTCTTTTTCACCAACAGCAGTTAACATGATGACAGGGGTCATCTTTAACATTTCTTTGCCTTTCTCCAAAAAACTAATTCCGTCCAAATAAGGCATATTGACATCGCTAATGATCAAGTCATAACTATTGTTTCTGATTTTGGTTAGTCCCGACATTCCATCCACAACATGAGTGACGTCAAAGTTATATCTTTCTAAAGTATGTAATAGTAGTTTGGCGCTACTTTCATCATCTTCAAGTAATAGGACTTTATAAACTTTTGGTCGATTCATCTGTTTTAGGATTCCTTTATTGTTCTGGAATAGAATCTAAATTTGCATATTTCAAAAACCATTTTGGCTGTAAGGCTCTTTGGTAAAGATAAGCATCTACTAACACAAGATTTACCACAGCTTCCACAATCGGAACCGCTCTTGGCAAAACACAAGCATCATGTCGACCTTTTGCTTTTAAAATGGTTTCTTCATTTTTATCGTTAATCGTTTTTTGTTCTTTTTTAATGGTCGAAGTTGGTTTAAAAGCGGCACGAAGGATCAAATCCATGCCGTTAGAAATTCCACCTTGGATCCCACCAGAATTGTTAGTTCTTGTTTTGACTTTTCCAGTTCCCGGCTCTATATAAAATTCATCGTTGTGAACGCTTCCCGTTTGGCGAGTACCTGTAAATCCAGAACCCACTTCAAATCCTTTACATGCCGAAATAGACAAAATTGCCTTTGCCAAATCAGCATCTAACTTATCGTATACGGGATCTCCTAAACCAGGTGGTAAGTTTCTGACGGCAATTTTGACAACTCCACCAACAGAATCTCCTTCATCTCTAAGTTTACGAATGAGAGTCTCCATTTCGTCATTAGACGATTTTTTTGGACATCTTGTTGGGAAGTTGTCCACGATATCTCTAGAAATAGGATATTCAGATTCACTAATATGAGAATCGATTGGGCCAATCGAATCCACCCAACCTACTGTTGAGATTCCAAGCTCTCTCTCTAAAATCACACGGGCAAGACCTGCCGCCGCTACTCTTCCAATCGTTTCCCGAACGGAAGACCTTCCACCGCCCACATGAGCTCTGTGTCCGTATTTCTCCGAATATGTATAATCTGCATGAGAAGGCCGAAACACATGGGCCATTTCATCATAGTCACTTCCAATGGTATTTTGGTTGTTCACTTTCATGAGAATGGGACTACCAGTTGTTTTACCTTGGAACACTCCTGATTCCACAACCATCCGATCTTTTTCATCTCTTGGAGTGGTAAGATCATTTTGGCCTGGCCTACGGCGTGTTAAATCCTTTTGAATTTCTTCCTCTGGAAATGGTAAGCCGGCAGGAACTCCATCCACGACAACTCCAACAGAAGTTCCGTGAGACTCACCAAATGTTGATACTCTGAAAATTTTTCCCCAACTTGAAGGCATATACGGACAATGAAAATGGAGATTGCATTCTCTCCAATAAAGTTTTTCATGAACTTGGAATGCACACCCTCTTTGAAGGTTCGAAATACAAGGCTCTTTCCATCACTTTTGGAATTCACCTCTTGTTAGTTTTCGCTCTATTCGGTTATAACCTAAAAAGGGACATAGATTCGCCATTTTTAAAATGGAAAAAGGGAAGTAACGTATCCACCATAGATTTACAATTTTCCACAGGGATCGGAAATACTACATCTTCCTCCTCAAAAAATCCATCAAAAGAAGAAGGAACAAAAACCATTGAAGATGAGATCTCAGAATTCCAAAACTGCCTTAGTTATCCGGCACTAGCCTTAGAACAAAAATTAGAAGATGTTTGTGTGTATCGATTGACCATCAAAGAAGATGGTTCTTTGGAAAAAATTGCAGTGGTCACCCCATGTAGGTATGGTGTCTTTGATTTACAGGTGCGTCGGCAACTCGCCGATTGGCAGTTCCAACATTCCAAAGGTAAAGAATTTGTTCTACCCATTAGGTTCCGTTTAGATGTCCGAGACTAATCCCCCCATAGAAGAAAGTGCTTGGTACATTGTGTATACAAAACCCAGAGCAGAAAAAAAACTAAGCGAACTTTTAAAAAAATACCACCTGGAGAATTATCTCCCCATCCGTAAGGAACGAAAAAAATGGACCGATCGATTTAAGTGGATCCATGTCCCTGTTCTACCTTCTTATATTTTTGTTAAAATTGTCTTCTGGAGAGATAAAAATAAAGTCCTCCAATTACCCGGTTCCCATCATTTTGTCTTTCATAAAGGCCAACCAGCAACGGTGACCCAAGACGATTTGGATATTTTAGAACTTGGGCTACAAAAATATGCAGATTCATTGACCACGAGCCCAGAATCCGTTTTAGAAAAAGGGAAACGGGTTCGTATCATTGGCGGTGCCTATGTTGGCAAAACGATGGAAGTTATAGAAATTAAAAATAAAACAAAAGTAATCCTTCGTATACCGGAGATTAACACTGCTTTTGTTTACCATGTCAATGTAGGTGATTTGGCCTGGGAGGAATTAATTGTATGAAAGAAAAAGACACGATCGCAATCGTTAAACAAGCACTAGATGATGAAATTTCTTCACTGGTACACTTCCGCGACCAACTGGATCCATCCGTTAAAGATTGTATTGATCTGATTTTAAAATCCACTGGCAAAGTAATTGTCACCGGGGTCGGTAAATCAGGCGATATTGCCAAAAAAATTTCCCATACACTGTCTTCCACAGGAACCTCTGCTTACTTTTTGCATCCAACGGATGCATCGCATGGGGATTCGGGAATTGTTGGACCGGATGATGTTGTTCTTGCCATCGGAAAAAGTGGGGAATCGGAAGAACTCAATTATATTTTGCCTACACTTCGTAAAATTGGGGCAAAGATAGTAGGGATTACAGCAAACGCCAAATCAAAGTTAGCTTCCCTTTCGGATATAGTCATCATCACTCCCGTTTTAAAAGAAGCTTGTCCTTTGGACTTGGCTCCTACTTCAAGTACCACAATTGCCTTAGTCCTTGGTGATGCCATAGCAGTGGCACTCATGGAATTAAAGAATTTCCAAGCCAATGATTTTGCTTTGTACCATCCAGCAGGAAGGTTGGGAAAACGCCTTTCCTTACATCTATCGGATGTAATGCGAAAAGGGGAAAGAAATGCATCGATTCCGGTGGATGCCAATTTAGAAACCATTCTAAAAGAAATCACAGAGAAAGGGATCGGTGCTACAGGTGTTGTGGATTCAAATTCCAAATTAATTGGTTTGATTACAGATTTTGACATCCGAAAGTTTTTGACTAAAAACACTCTTTCACCCACTGTCACTGCAAAGGAAATGATGAATGCAAATCCTAGTAGTTTCCGACCAGAAGAAAAAGCATATGATGTTTTAATCAAAATGGAAGGCCGGGAGCGACCAATATCCGTTGCACCCGTTGTGGACGAAAAAGGTTTATTTGTGGGAATGATCTCCCTACACGATTTATTACAAAAAGGACTTTAAATCATTATGCCAGATTCATATAAAATTGTAGCTTCTGTTGGTGAAGATGATCTTCGCCATTTACAAAAAAAAGATGTAAAGGATGTCGATATCATCGAAGTCCGATTAGATCTTTTTTCCAGAAACTACATTCAAAAAGAAATGAAAAAAAAGCTAAAAGCTTTAGGTCTTCCAGTTCTTTTTACTTATAGAAGGGCAGAAGATAGCAGCGTACGTTCCTATGTAAAACTTTTCCATGAAGATGTTGAAGGGATATTAAAAGATTTTAATGATAATGCCAACTATCTTGATATCGAACTCAATCGCGAAGACACCATTTTTCGAAATTATGAAACTTTAAACTATAGAATCATTTATTCCTATCATTCTTTTAAAAAGTCCATCCTTGCAAATGAAATGACCAATTTCATAAATAAAGCAAAACCAGTGAAAAAGAAAAACCCCATCTTCAAGTTTGCAATCACCCCAGAAGATATAGAAGAAACTGCAGATTTTTTAAACGATATCAAACTATTATCAAAATCAAATACAATGATTGGAATTTGTATGGGTGAACTAGGGCTTATCTCTCGAGTTTTTGGAGATAAATTCCACTCTTCTTTCACCTATATGACATTAGGTGAACCAAAAGCACCTGGCCAAATTTCAGTGGAAACCTTTAAAAAACTTAGGGCAGATTTGTTTAAAAGTCCAGGTTCAGGAAAAGAATCTAAAGAAGATTAGAAAACGATAACCTCGGGAATTCATTCCGAGGATTTATGATTTTGTGTTATTTTAGTTTTAAAACGATTTCTTTTATAATTAAGGTTGGATTTGGGAAGTCGCAGTTCCCGCTTTTGTTTGGATAAATTCTTTAAAAGAACTATCTTTCCAAATATCTTTAAAATCCTTTTCTAAAGAATCCGAAGTCCAATACTCTGGTTTCAAATCTGCAGCTAACTTAAATTGTTCCTTGGTTTTAGAAATATCCCCTTTTTTAGAATAACATCTAGCGAGAAGATAATATCCGGAAGAAGAACCAGTTACTTTTTGTAAAATCGAAATGGCTAAATCGAACTTCCCTGAATAAAAATAATTTCTCCCACGATAGAATAAAAATTCCCGGGACTCGGACCGAGTCGGATCTTTTTCCAAAACGGAAAAATAAGATTCTGCTTTGTCAAATGCATTGGTTTCCGTATACCGTCTCGCCAGTTTGATAAAACCCATTTGGTATTTTTCAGGAGTTTGTTTTAAATCCGGAAATTTGGAATCAATGAATTCCGCATATTTTGCAAAACTAGTTTCAAATTTTTTGGTTCTTTTGCCAGCTTCAAACATACAAACAAAACGAAACATATGAGATTCTATTTGGTTTGGATTCAGAGAAAGTGCCTTGTCAGAATAGGAAATACAATTTTCCCAATCTGATTTTTGTTCATACAACCTTGCCAAAGCCAAAAGAGGAGGATCCTTTTGTAATTGTTTGTAAGCTTGTTGGAAAGAAGTTTCTGCTTTATCTAGTTCAGCTAACTTTTGAAATGCAATACCTTCATTCAAATAAACATAATACAAAAATACATTGGTATCTTTTGAAAATGGATTTTTTTTCGCACGTTCAAATGATTCAATTGCGGACTTGGGATCATCCTGTCTTAGTTTGACAATCCCCAATTTATAATGGTATCTAGACCTAGATGGATTTTTTTCGATCAGGATTTTAAGATTGGTTTCTGCTTTGTCGTATTTTTTTTCTTCAAACAATGCCAGCACATAATCCCAACGAACGTCTTCTAAATTTGGTTGATTTGCCAAAAGTTGTTCATAGTGTTCGCTAGGTTTTGTTGCTTCCGAATCATCAGAAACATCTTCTTGTTTTTTAACCGAATCTTTTTTGACTTCTGGTGGTTTTTGTTCCGTAGGTTTGGTTTCTACTTTTGTTGGATGTGAATAAGATTGTGAAGAAGAAGGATTCCCTTTGTTTCCTACAGCTCGATTGTAAATCTTTTGAACCTCTTCGTTTTTTGGATCATATTTCAAATAACGAGAAGAGTATGTTGCTGATAAATTCCAGTCTTGGTGATAATTAAAAAAAAGTGCAAGTTTCAAAAGGACCGTTTTTCTTTGGTCTTTGTCCAAATCTAAATCTGCGGCTCTTCTAAAGTTTTGAATGGATTTTGGGTAATCTTTTTTATATTCATAAATATAACCCAAATACATATAAGCTTCACCGTCTTGCGGGTGTGAGTCGGCGTGTTTTGTAAATTTTTTAATCGCTTCGCCATAAGCTTTTTTTGAAAAAGCCTTTTTTCCTTCCTTCATCGCATCACTATCAATGGCGAAGAGTGTAGGTTGAAAGATTACAAAGATAAAAACTAAGGAAAGATATTTCCGCACGGATTCCAAACTAGTTGGAACCCATGGGAATGAAAGGGATTTTTGGAAAAAAGTTAGACCTTCGTTCTTTCTTCTTTTTGCGAAGCCAAATTTCTTGAGGCTCTGAGAACGATACTCATGGTCGTTATTTGTGGGTTCACCGAAAGTCCTGTAGGATAAACTGAGGCATCCATGACAAATATGTTTTTATGACCATAAATTTCCAAATTTAAATCAACTGCACCCTTTTCCGGATCGTTTGCGGACTGGATGGACCCATGCGGGTGCGCCGAACCGACGGTTAGATCCCCAGGTTTTGTACTTTCTTTCAAAATCCAATCAAAGTTGTCGTTTCCTGTTACCTTGTACGGTTCTGTGAATCTGGTAAAAGGAAAAATTAATTCTTTGGCACCAGCTGCCACAGTTACTTCCGCAAGCGCTTTCAGTCCACGTAACATATTGAGGCCGTCTGTTGGTGTTAGCTCAAAATATACTTTTCGTCTTCCCAAACTATACTTCACACTTGCATTGGCTTCCCCATCTGCACCGTCTCGAACAAGGACAATCCCAGCATTGTAATTCGTAAAATCTTTCATTACATCAAACTGTTGTTTGCCGTAAAAAGGAACGAGTGAAGATGCCAAAGTGGGACGGTAAGGAGCTGCTTCCAACCAATAACCGTAACCAGTTCCATTTTGGTTGTGACCATCTTTGATCACAATGGATTGTGGCGGACCATGGAACATTTTGATTTCTGAGTCAAATTTTCCAAAGATGGTAGATGTGGGATGGACTTTTAAATTTCGGCCTACCCAACCATTTCCAATCCCACTCCTTTGTAAAAGAGCAGGGCCTTCGATCGCACCGGCACTGACAATCACAACTGGTGCTTTGATTTCCATGATTTGAATGACTTCTTTGGGAGCCGCTTCGTAAGCATCAGGTGTAAACTCTGCAATTACAGTTTTAATTTTGCCTTCTTTGATTTTTGCTGCACGCATGTTCGAAACAACAATGGCACCAGCTTCAATAGCATCCGGAATCCAAGTTAAAAATGCAGATTGTTTTGCATTGATCGGGCAACCCAAACCACAACGGCCAAGTCCAATACAACCACGATTGTTATTACGAAGTACCTGCGGAGTGAGTCCCACTTTTTTTCCACCCACACGTAACACATTATTGTTCGCATTAACTAAGTTATCTGGTACTTCATGTACTCCCAATCTTTCGTGTACTTCTGAAACATAAGAATCCATTTCTTCTCTTGAGTAACCTTGCCATCCAAAACGTTCACTCCATTCATTGGTTACATAGTCAGGTGGATATAATGAAGTTTGCCAATTGACGGTTGTAGACCCACCAATGGACTTACCCTGTAAAATTGATAAAGTTTGTTCTTCTGTTACAATGAATCCAGCATCCCGATACAGTCTTGCTTGCGAAATGAATTCATCGGAATTGAATTGTGCAGGTGTGAAATAACTTCCTTCTTCAATTAATACAACTTTCCATCCATTTTTTGCAAGTTCACTCGCTGCAACGGCACCTCCAGCTCCGGACCCAATGACCACAACATCTGCAGTCAGTTCCCATTTTCCATTTTGGATTTTGTTTTCTTGGATGATATTTGAATGATTTTTTGGAGTGATAATTTTTTGGTTAAAAATTGGAATTCCCATTGATTGTCCGCCTTAATGGATATAACCGACAAATTTTTGGTATTCTTTGTCAGAACTTAAAAGGAAAAATGAAATTTGTCTAAGGATCGCATAAACCCCACGTTTGAGACCGAGGGAGGAATGTTTCCATTCTTGTAATCGTTTGATCCTTTCTTCCATAGGAAGTTTCACAATTGGAGTAAAAGAAAAGTCAAGAGCCATTGCCGCTAAAATGGAAGATGGAACGCTAGCTAACAACTGTATGACGCTTTCTGTCTCAATGGGATAAGGATGTCCGTATACATAATTATCCAAAGCAAGACCCAAGTCAAAATTCGGAATGGGGTTGTCGCTTAGGAAGACTTCTTGCAAGCTACGAAAACTATGGTATTGTTCTGGAGAAATTCCCCGGAGAGTGGGTGTGTTCACTCCAGGCCCACAATTCACTCCATGAATCGAAACTGCGGTTAGGGCAAAACATTTGAGAGAAAATTTTAAGAAACGATTTCGCGATAGAATAAAGGGTGTATACGGCTCCAAGTCTCTTTTCCTTGCTTTGATTTTGAACCCATTGTGTCAGAATCTTGTAAAATTATCACTCATTTTCCTTATTTCCACCGGATGTATTGGTATTTTTCGAAAGGTACCGGACTATCCATCCATTCGTATCAAAGGTTTGGTGTCTTATAACGAACTTGAGTCGACAAGGAATGTAAAATGGAACTTACTTTCTAAAGTTAGAGACCCTAAATCAATTACTGCCATTGTCTTACACAATTCTGGAAAACGAAAGTTACCTGAACTACTAAGACTTTCTGTTGAAAATCAATTTATGTTTCACATCTATGTGGACTCTGATGGAAACATCTATGGTGACCCTAACTTTTTAAATCATGAATGGTCTACGGCTCCAGGAATTGATTTAGAATCCATACATCTAGTCTACGAAGGGACACAAGAAACTCTTTATAATAACCGAAAACAACGTGGAGTTTTGAATCAGATCATATCTTATCTGACAGATGAATTAAACATCCCCAAATCCAATTACGATGTTATATCAAAAAAAGGAGTTTTCACCCATAACCAAACCAAACGAAGGTTTGGTGGATTTGTGGATTTTTCTCCTTGCGGAAGTGAACTTGCTCTCAAACAAATCCTTTCTGAAATTGATGGTAAATTTTTTGAAGAAGATGATTGGAAAGATCGTTTTGTCACAGGTTGGGTCTTAAAAAAAGAAAACAAAGAAATACTAAAAGAAACTTTTAAACCCACCAACGGACGAGGAATCACAAAAGCAGAAAAAATCAACATTGCCAGTTTAGAAAAAGATGAAAAGGGATTCCCTCCTGAAGAATATCGCGTTAAATACACTTTCCGTGGAAAAATCAAACCGAGTTGTGTTGTTTTACATTACACTGCTATTTCTGAATATTTTAAATCCTTACGTACTTTAGAAGCAAGAAACCTAACCGCATCCATAATGGTGGACAACAATGGTAAGGCTTATCAATTAGTCGATGTTTTGGAAGACCGAGCTGCCGCTGCAACCGGGACAAATGACAATTGCATTCAAATCGAAATTGTTGCGAAAGATACGGATGAACTATTCAAACAACCAGACCAAATCAAAACTGTAAAGGATCTTGTCATCCAATTGACTACCAAATACAAAATTCCCCTTTCAAATGAAAAATTAGAAGATTTAACGGGAGTTTTTAGCCATACACAAGCCAAGAAAAAATGGGGTGGCTCCATTTTCTTAAACGCAAAAGACTTTGATCCAGGCGAAGAGTATATGGAAATGATTTTAAATTCGGTTGGTGGCAAATACTATAGTGAACCAGAATGGAAAAATCGAAAGTCTATTGATTGGGCAATTTTATTTCGTAACTTTCAACCTTAACGAGACGGAGCTTCTATGAAACAAATCCTACAAACACTTTTTATACTTTCAATTGTTTTGACTTTAGATTGCCGCCTCAAAAAACCGGTCTACCACCTAACACAATCTGAAGCCGAAACTAGATTTGAAATCATTGAAAATATCAAATACGAATTGGATGTCCATCTAACCCCAAAAGATAGTTTTGAAGGAAAGGTCAAAATCTATTTTTTTGGAAAAAAACTCCGAGACCTTCGATTGGACTATTACCAAGGAAAAATCAAAAGTATCGTTTTGAACGAAGAAGATCTGACCAACCTTCCTTACGAAAATGGCCATATCCAACTGCCAGCAAACAATTTGATGATTGGAAACAACACACTCACTGTTGAATTTGAAACTCCTTATGCAAAAACGGGAAACGGCTTACATAAATTCACAGACCCAGATGATAAAGAAGTGTATTTGTATTCTCAGTTCGAAGCTTTCCATGCGAACAAAATGTTCCCTTGTTTTGACCAACCCGATTTAAAAGCTACGTTCAAACTAAATGCGACAGTTCCTAAAAATTGGAAGGTAATTTCCACAACTCTTCCGAATGGACAAACCAAAGGAACCAACCTAGAAGAAATTTCGTTTTCTTTCCCAGAATCCGCAAAAATTTCAACTTATGTTTTTTCTCTCCATGCAGGCCCTTACCAAGTTTGGGAAGATAACTTTGAATCCATTCCTCTCAGATTATTTGTTAGAAAGTCATTAGCCAAGTATGTAGATCCAAAAGATTGGTTTACCTTTACCAAAGAAGGATTTGCTTTTTTTAATTCTTATTTTGGAATCCCATATCCGTTTTTAAAATATGATCAGATCATTGTTCCTGAGTTTAATTTTGGAGCTATGGAAAATGTAGGAGCCGTTACTTTTTCAGAACGTTTTGTATCTCGTGCCCCAATGACAAGATCCCAAAGAGAAAATCTCTCGGATGTAGTTTTACATGAAATGGCACATATGTGGTTTGGAAATTTGGTCACGATGCGTTGGTGGAACGGATTATGGTTGAATGAAAGTTTTGCAACTTATATGGCGAGTTTAGCCCAAGCCAAAAATTCCGAATTCAAAGAAACTTGGATTAGTTTTTTTGAAAAAATGAAACAATGGGCTTATGATGAAGACAGTTTTGTCACAAACCATCCTGTAGAAGCAAAAGTTTCTGACACCGAAGAGGCTTTCACACAATTTGATGGAATCACTTATGGAAAGGGTGCATCTGTTCTCAAACAACTTGTTTATTTTATCGGAGAGGAAGCCTTTCAACGAGGGGTTCAAAATTACCTAAGAAAGTATTCTTACTCAAATTCTACACTCACTGACTTTTTAAAGGAGTTGGAATTTGCCAGTGGTTTCCCAATGAAGAAATGGTCCAAAGATTGGTTAGAAACCAAAGGAACCAACCAAGTGGAATTAACCACCATTTGTGCCGAGAACCAATTCTATTGGAAAATTGTACAATCAGCTCCAGGTTTAGAAAATAAACTCCGTGACCACAAAACCATTTTAGGGCTTTATTTTTTTGATAAATCCAACAAACAACTATCCTTTGAAGAAGTTCCTGTGGTGTATTCAGGCCGTTCCACAAACGCAATTTTTCCAGTAAAAACCTGTCCCAATTATACTTTTATCAATGCAGAAGACCATGATTTTTCCATTTGGAAATGGACAGAATCAAACAAAGAAAGTTTAGAATACGTTTTAGAATTTGACACAGACCCAATGAGAAAACTCATCTTGTGGACTGATTACTTTAGACAAGTGCAACTAGCAAATATTACATTTGATGAATTTAAAGATACTGCGATTCGTTTGTATTCTTCTGAAACTGATATCAAAATCAAACGTTGGATTTTATCTAGGGTTGCGGGTGATAACGGTTCAACTTATTTCACTAGTCGTTTTTGGTTTCCAGAGGAAAAACGAATTCGTGATTTGAACTCTTTACAAACATTTATTTGGGATGAACTTCTAAAAGCAAAACCGGGAAGTGATGAACAAAGATATCTGTTTGTATCGCTTGTTGATTCAACTTATACGGCCAATGCAAAAAAAAGATTGTATGACTTTTTGGAAAACAAACTCTCTGTCAGCGGCTTAAAAATCGACCAAGACTTACGATGGAATCTTATTGTAAAACTTAGTTCTCTAGAAACGGAAAGAACTCAAATCCAAAATATCATTGATCGTGAAAAAAAAGCAGATCCTTCTAGCAGAGGAGTTAATTCAAGTTTAGCGGCAGAAGGGGCCGAACCCAATCGTTCTGTAAAAGAAAAATGGATCCAAATTTTACTCAATCCTAAGTCGAGTCAGTATTCCTCCTCTACTCTTCGAGTGGTTTCCTATTCTCTCTTTCCTGAACATCAAAAAGATATTCAATTAACATTCTTAGATACTTATTTGGATGCTTTGGACAAGTTTAACAACGGAGAAGATGAAAACTATTTGGATGCCTTTGCCAAAAGTTTGGCACCTGATTTTTGTACGGACGAAACACTTCTCATCCTTAAAAAGTTTACTGGAAACCATCCTCGTCTCCCGGCTCCGGTCAAAAAAACTCTTTTAAAACAAATTGATTCAGAAAAAAAATGTATCGAAATGAAAAACAAACATAAAGATCTAATCGCCAACTAAGGTATTTCATTGAATCGAACTTTCTATTTTTTTATTCCATTTCTGATTCTTTTCAGTTTGTTTTTTGGAAACTGCGCTTCCCCCGGGTTTGGACCAAGGGGGCTTTTATATACCAAAACAAAAATTGGAATTTTTGGAACCGGAGAATTTTCTAAAAGAAGGGCTACCTCTTGCGTACACTCTGTACTCGGACTAATTTCTTTTGGAGATGCTTCTTTAGAGTTTTTAAAATCTAGATCCAAAATTCAAAATGTTACCGAAACCAATTGGACTACCTTTGCCATTTTGGGAATGTATGCGAACCTTTGTGTAGAGATTTCCGGTAACGAATGAAGATAAGTTCCAAATCAAAAAAGAAAACATTTGTATCCGCAATCTTCTCGATTTTATTCGCTCTTGGGATCAGTCATTGTGCCAATTTAGGACAACCCCAAGGACTAGGTCCTACCGGTCTTCTCTATGCATCCTATTCCTTAGGTTTATCAGAACGGAACTTACCTAAACTTCCTTTAAAAAAAGGAAAGTCTTGTGTGAAACGATATGGATTCTTTTTTACTAGCGGAAATGCAAGTATTGGCTCTGCAGCTAACACTTCTGGAATTGTGGAGATCTATCGAATTGAGAAAGAGGCAACAAATTACCTCTCTCTTTATTCTTCACTCTGTACTATCGTTTGGGGAATTTAAGGTTTTGGACGAACAACTGAATCCAATATATCTGGATAATCAGAAATAATTCCATCCACACCACAGGAAACTAGTCGTTTCATTTCCTTCTCTGTATTCACGGTCCAAGGAATCACTAACATTCCTTTGTCATGCGACTCTTTTACAAACTTTGGTGTGACATACAAAAAATAAGGGGAAATGATATCAGCTTGTTTGTCTTTTGCAGCAGACAAAATTGTTTCTCTATACCCATTTCCAAATCCAATCGTCATCAAAAAACCTTGGAAGTAAGTAGGAACAAACAAAGCACTGGTTTTGATTTTTGCATTTTTTGATTTAGAAAAAGTTAAAGTACGAAGGTCAAAAGATTGGATGGTGGAACGTTCCACTACTTTATACTTTTCAATGATTTGAATCAGTTTTTCTGTATGTTCTTTCACTAAACTATCTGGTGCAGAACCATCATCAGGAAATTTGGTTTCGATATTAAATTCATAAACCTCTTTTGATTTTTTTTCAGCAAGTATTACCTTTTCAAAAAATTCTTCTAAAGAAAGCAGTTTGGTTCCAGGAACAGGTATTTGTTTCGGAAAGTTTGGATTTTTTTTGGAACCACAATCGTAAGATTGTAATTCAGCCAATGTTAATTCATAAAGAGATGTTTTTTTTATCTCAGTACCATTGGCATTTTGACAAATGATTGGATTTGTATCGGAATCATGATGAATGACAATACGTTTGTCTTTGGTAAGAACGGTATCCAATTCCAAAGTGACCATCTTGTATTTGATTGCCTCTTCAAAAGCAGGCCAAGTATTTTCTGGTTTGAGTCCTCTTGCACCACGGTGCCCTTGCAAATCAATTGTTTTACGCAAACGATTCGGCGTTTCTAGAGTGGCACAGTTAGTAAAATAAAGTGTAAAACAAACTAAGATTAAACAAATTCTAATCAATTGGATTTTCTTCATCAATGGGTTTCCTTTCAAACGAATTCCATCCTAGACATTCATTGTGATTAGAAAGAAATTTTTAAGACCAAATCTAAAAATAAAACAATTCATTGCATCTGAATCAGGGAAATATCGGTGGTCCTGAGGTTTCCAGATCACAAAATACGGAAAAAAAGAGAAATCAAAGGGTAGAAATAAGAAAAGGCTGGAAAAAACGAGCACACCACCTAGGCTAACCCCGGTGGCGGACTCCAGAAAGGAAATTTAGCGTAACTGAAGCCTAGCGCTACTTTCCTTTCCTAAGTCAATCGAATCCATGCGAATCTTAATCTCCCAAACCGTTCAAAACGTTTTTGGAGTCATTTCAGACCGTTTATAACGGTAATTTTGAATTTTTTTTAAAACATGGAAAAAGTTAATCATTTCAGAAACTACCGAGAAAAACGAAAGCTGACACGAGTTGAATTATCAGAAAAATTGAATATTCCTCGTTCGGCATTAGAACTTTTAGAATCAGATGATTGGATCCGGTCCAAGTTTGATTATGTCGTTTTGGTAGCTAAAGAACTTGGACTCTCTCTGATTGATCTCATCAAACAAGAATTCGATTATGATTTGGAAAAAGAATTTTTTAACGAAGAAGAATTCGAAGAAATCGTAGCTCGTTATGCCAACGCAAGGGTCACATTAATTTTATCTGAACTCAAACTATTCTGTCGAAATGCCAAAGTTCGTTTGGATGATTTTGATATCACAGAACTTTCCTTCTCGATAGGAAACTTGCACAAACTCATCACTCTAAACCAAAAATTAGAAAGAAATGAATTAACTTCCAAAGAAGCACTCGCTGAATTTCCACCTAAATGGGGAAAATTCAGCAATCGAATCAAATAGAATTCATAAATTCTAATTTTCTAAATCACTTCTTTAGCGAAAAAACAACTTGTGACTTAGACCACAAGTTCGTCTTCTCCCGCACGAGCCACAACGATCTCGCCCGCTTCTTCCAGTTTACGGATGATGTTTACAATTTTTTGCTGCGCATCTTCCACGTCTTTCAAACGAACTGGACCCATAAAGTCCATATCTTCTCGGAGTAGGTTTGCCGCACGTTTCGACATGTTTTTAAAGATTTTATCTTGTACTTCAGAATCCACAGATTTTAGCGCTTTCGCCAAATCGGTGTTATCGACTTCACGCATTACCTTTTGGATCGCACGGTCATCAAGCAAAACGATATCTTCGAATACGAACATACGTTTTTTGATTTCTTCGGCAAGTTCTGGATCTTCTTCTTCCAGGGCTTCAATGATGGTTTTTTCTGTTCCCCGGTCTACCAAGTTCAAAATTTCAACCACAGAATCAATACCCCCAGCAGAGGTATAATCCTCAGAAGCAAGAGTGGAGAGTTTACGCTCTAACACCCGTTCTACTTCGCGGAGAACGTCCGGTGATACACGGTCCATCGTTGCAATCCGTTTTGCCACTTCCGCTTGGATTTGGTGCGGTAAGTTCGAAAGGATATTAGATGCCTTTTGTGGGTCTAAATAAGAAAGAATGAGGGCAATGGTCTGCGGATGTTCCCCCTGGATAAAGTTGAGGAGGTGGGCCGGGTCCGTTCTACGAATGAAGTCAAAGGGCCTTACTTGTAAGGACGACGTCAACCGGTTGATGATATCAATGGCTTTCTGGTTTCCGAGAGCTTTTTCGAGTAGGCCACGGGCAAAGTCAATACCACCATTGGTGATAAATTCTTGGGCCATCATGAGTTCATTGAACTCTACGAGCACCTTCTCTTTGTCTTCTGGAGTGATTTTATCTAAACGAGCAATTTCGAACGTAATTTGTTCGATCTCGTCTTCTCGGAGATGTTTGAAGATTTCGGAGGCCACTTCGTTTCCAACCGCAACCAAAAAGATGGCGGCCTTTTGTCTTCCTGTAAGCGATGGCTTCTTATTGATCATACTTCGTCCCGAAATCCGTACTACTTAGTTTATCGGCGGAGTCTTAAAAAAACAATGAGATTTATTCTGAGAGAATTTTCCCCTCTTATGCCAATTGTTGCTTCACTTTGGATACCAGGGGAATTTTTTATGTTGACCGGTCTATTATTTTTGAAACCACTGGGATTGTGGGCAAAAAAGGTTTAGAAACCAAACAGAAAATGATCGAGGTCATGTCCGGGCTTTTGGAAGAAACTGGGTATGAAGCAACGGGACTTACGGAACTTGGGAAGGAAACGGGGACACCCAAAGGTTCTCTCTACTTTCATTTCCCAGGTGGAAAAGATGAACTCACAAACCTAGCCCTGCTACATTCTGGAAACCAATTGAATTTGTTTTTCCAATCAGTTCTTAACAATTCAGATTCTCCAAGCCAAGCCATTAAACAGGTGTTTCATGCTTTGGAAACTCGTATTGTTTCTAGCAATTATAAAAAAGGCTGTCCCATTGCCACAACAGCAATGGAAACTTCCGGCTCCGTTCCGATAGTTTCAAATGTCTGTGCAGAAGTATATTCTCTCTGGTTAAAAACATTCGAGAATTATTTAATCGAAGAAGGTTATACAAGTCGATTGGCAAAAAATCTTTCCCTTTCTCTGCTTTCGTTATGGGAAGGCGCATTATTACTCGCAAAACTACAAAAATCACCAGAGCCGTTGCGAGTGGCAGCAAAAACTGCTGAATTACTTTTCAAACAAAACTAATTTTATTTAAGGCAATCAAAAATGAAACTTATATCCAAAACCAAAGTATTGTTAACGCTAAGTTTAGTCTCCGTAAGTATATTTTTTTTATACTTTCTTGGATATCCAAAAGAAACGATTCCATCTTACTCTCCAGAGGAGAATACAAATACTGCTAACATTCCAAAACCAAATGGAAAATCAAATTTGGTATTTTCCATCCTCAAAACGGGAGAAGCTAAAACGTTAGAAGGATTTGTGATTGAAGGTGGATCCGTATTCAAAACTGTCACGGTCGCCCACTCTGCTTTTTACATCCAACATCCCAAAGGGAATTTTTTGTTTGATACCGGACTCGGAACAAAAGTCAAAGAACAGTTCCAAGTATTTCCGTTATATCTAAAACTTTTAATGGATTACAAACCATTCCAAACAGCAAACGAACAATTGGAATCTAATGGAATTGCTCCCACATCCATTCAGGATGTATTTTTTTCTCATCTCCATTGGGACCATGCGAGTGGTTTAAAAGATTTTCCTTTGGCGAATATACATAGCTTACCTGATGAATTGAATCACCCTAAGATAGAATTAGGATATATCCCTTCTCAATTTGATGGAGATTCAATCAAATGGAATCATTTAAAGTTCTCTAATAAACCTTACGCATCTTATGCGAAAAGCATCGACTGGTATGGAGATGGAACGGTTGTTTTTGTTCCCATGAAAGGACATAGTGAAGGTTCTGTAGGTCTATTTTTGCATACTGCCAATGGAGAAGTTTTCTTTCTTACTGGTGATATTGTTTGGCGAAAGGAAGGTTTTACAGAATCAAAACACAAACCAAGAGGGGCTAGATGGATTGTGGATTTTGATACAGCCAGTCTCGGAGAAGAAATCGCAAGAGTTCATCATTTAATCCAAAACAATCCAAAACTACAAATCATCCCAGCACATGATCATGATGTACAATCTGCACTTGGATTTTATCCAGCAGTTGTGGGAAAATAATTACTTTATCAATTGATAGACCGAATGAAATGAATCGAAAAACTCTAGAGAATTTGTATCACTGAATATGAAAATCCTACTTTTTGATTTTTTTCTTTGGTTTCTTTCCTTATCGAGTTTCCTTTTTTATTTCATAAAAAAAGTGAATCTTCTTCTTTTATACGGAATTGTTTTTTTAGTGTTACTTTCTCTTTTCCGATTTGGTTGGATTTTGTGTCTTTTAGTTTACAGAAGGAAAGATAAAATTTCCTTCTATCTCTTTTCGATTCTTTCTTTAGTCATGAATGGAGCGAATCTAATCGTTTTATTTTTTTTATTTCTTTTGGTCTTAGGTTTTACTGGTTGTCACTAGTCTGAGTCGATTCCCAATATAGTTTTTATAACTTTCATTTTTTCCGCAAACGACCAAATCAGATTCCTTCTGGATTCTCAATTTATGATTGTTTCTCTTGGAAAAGTAATGATTTGATTCCGGCTATCGACCGTTCCATCTGTTCGATTTCTTTCCGCAAACGATCCCGATTCTCTTGGATTTCTTCATGATACAAATGAGCTTTCCCGAGCAGTTGGTGGTAGTCGAGAGAAAGTTGATGGAGGGCGGAGTCCCAAGTTTTCGGTTGGATCCGCCTTTTGTTCCAATAGAGTTTTTCTCCAAAACGATACAATATTTGGAAGAGTCCAACCGCATGTACGGGAACAAGAATGTAGAGCGAAGCAAAGATTACCTTTCCATAGGAAACTTCTTTTGAAAACAATCCCCAAAAATAGATCCAAAGTGCAGAAAGTAACAAAATTGCAATGGTAAGGTTGGCCTTTGGAGTTTTGGGAGAAACTGAATTGAAAATGGAAAGGAGGATGACAGAAAAGATCAGTAGAAGGAGAACTTCCCAAGGGACTAAAGTAAAAAACAAATCCCAAAACTTTTGAAAATTCTCCCAACTGGTTTTGATCTGGTTGATGGTAGTTTGGATTTCAAGAATTTGGTTTTGGATTTTTTGAAAGAAGTCTGTGATCGCCGACATGTTGCAAATACTAACCAAAATCAAAAATCGTGCAAGTGGTTTCTTTACCAAATTCTTGGCACCCAAAACCTCTAGAAACTTACTCATACTCTATTCCCTCATAGCAATTCCCTTTTTCATTTACCATGAATCTCATTTGCCTTGGCATTACATCTTTGTCCTTTGCCTAATTTCACTGATTGTCGGACTTTTTATTACTTACGGAAGTTTATACGTGATTCAGCGATATTGGGCTGATACATTTCACCCCTTAATTGAGTTAGGTGTCGTTGTATTATTTATTTTTTCTCTTTGGTTTGCGGAGGTTTTGGTTTTTGAAGCCGGAACGGTATTTTTATTTTTATTAGTAGCTCTTGCTTTCCTCATTCGTGTGTTACGTCTCGAAGAATATGCACGACTATTGGTGGCAGCATGCCTCATCGCAAGCAATGCACTCATCGCCTTCAAAGCTTTACAAGGTGCGGAAGTTTTATCAGCTTATCTTCTTTTTAAGAACAAATACCAAATTGAAGAAAAAGATCTAAATGATTGGGTCGTCACAGACAACAATCAATATTGGAATGAAGAACTTCAGTTTGGATTCACTCTACCCCAAGGTTTTTATTTTTTTAAACCAGAAGACTTATCAATGGAAAATAAAACAGGAGCTGGGCAAATTGCGGGACTACTTGCTTTTAGTGACCAAGATGCGGAAAGATATCCTTTTGTAAGAATCTTTTATTTTCCTGACTACTTAGGTTTTCAAGAAAATCAAGCCATTGCCGAATTCTCTGAATTTCTCAAAATACAGGTGAGCAAAGGGGATATTGAAGACATTCAAGAAATCCAACAAAAAGAATTAGAACCTTCGATTGTCACTTCCAAGTTTTGGACTTTTTTTGATCTCTTAAGACCTCGTTATGCGAAAACAGGTTTCATCCTAGTGGAAACATCCAATCATGATAAACTATTGTTTCACATCACAGAAAATTTAGAAAAAGGTGAAATTCACGAACAAGGCATTCGTGAATTTTTATCTTCAATGCGATTCGGAAATCGACTGCAAAGCAATTAAAGAAAGTGGATCCACTAAGGTATCATTTACCTTAGCACCCAAGTGAAGATGAGGGCCCGTAGACATTCCTGTGGATCCAACAGTTCCAATTTCTTGTCCCTGCTTCACAACATCTCCCACCTTCACCTTAATTTCATCTTGGTGCATATAAAATGAGAATATTTTATTACCATGGTCAACGATTGTGAAATTTCCTTCATAATAAGTTTTTCTAGCAAGTACAACAATCCCATCTTGGATCGCAAAAATTGGAGTACCTGTTTTTCCACGAAAGTCTACACCACCATGAGGTCTGCCTTGTTTGTTATTATAATCTCGCCTAACATAAAATTTACTGGTAATAAATATTTTATCCAAAGGATTTTTGAAATTATTGATAAATTGTAATTGGCTTTGTTTGGCAAATGCTGCTTCTTTTGCTGTTTTACATTCTTGAATAAAATCTAAAGTTTCTTTCGGCAATTCTTTCGTAACAAATTTTTCATCCACTTTGATCTGCTGATTTTTTTTGATCACTTGGAATTTGGTGGGTTCTAAAATGATTTGGTATTGTTTTTGTCCACGTTTGACAAAAAATATTTTTGATACAATTTCCAAGGTCATTGCGCCGGCAGGGGTGTCGGGAGAGACCGGTAAAAAAGCAATCATACTCTTTTCTTTTTTGGTAAGGATCACATCCTTTCCCAACCAACTAACCTTATACGATTCGTTGATCCACTTTTTATCTTTAGGAGTCAAACGAAGGAAGATAACTTCTCCTCTTCCAAATCGTCTCGCTTCCATTAGCAGCGAAAAATTTTTTTCTTCTTTTTTTACAAAGTAATTGGTAGGAATTGCACGAGAGGCTGGTTTTTTTTTGACCTCGCGAGATTCGGCTGGAACAGCACGCACAAAAGATAAAATAAGAACTAATAAAGACAAAACACGTATCATCACTTACAATTTCGGCTATTTTGTTTGAGCAGATTCGTTAAATTTTTTAACGAATTCCACAAATTCAAGAGCAGGCAGCGGTTTGCTATATAGATATCCTTGGATCATATGACAGCCTAAATCATGGAGTAAATCCCTTTGCGCATGATTTTCAACACCTTCCGCAATCACTTCCATCCCCAAGGAATGCGCCATATTGATAATTGCCTTACAGATGGCTCGGTCGTCTTCATTGAGTTCCAAATCGATCACAAAAGACCTATCAATTTTTAAAACATCTGCATTGATTTTTTTAAGATAACTTAAAGAGCTATAACCAGTTCCAAAATCATCAATTGAAACTTTAATCCCAAGTCCGGATAAATATTCAAATGCTTCTATACTTTTTTCAGGATTTTCCATGATAGAACTTTCTGTTAATTCTAACTCGATTTCTTCTGGATTGATATCGTATTGTAGGATGGTTGATTGTACACGATGAGACCAATTAGCGCGCGCTAGTTGTTTTCCGCTAACATTAATACTAACCGGAAATGTTGGAAGATTTTCTTCTTTCCAGGCTTTTTTTAGTCGGCAAGCTTCTTCTAATACCCAATCTCCAATCCTTTCGATAATGCCTGAATCCTCCGCGACAGGAATAAATTCTACTGGAGGAACCCATCCTCGCTCTGGATGTTTCCAACGAATGAGTGCCTCTGCCCCACAAACTTGATTTGTCATAGTAGAAATTTTCGGTTGGAAAAAAAGTAATAACTCTTCGTTTTGAATGGCCTTTCGCAAAGAATTTTCAATGTACAAACGTTTTTCAGAACGAAGGATGAGTTCGTTTGTGTAGAATTTATAATTGTTTCGGCCCAATTCTTTGGCTTTGTACATTGCCATATCAGAATTTTTTAAAAGTTCAGAAGAAGAAATTCCATCATTGGGAGAAAGTGCAATTCCCATACTGATCGTTGTAAATAAATCTCGACCCATAATATGAAATGGTTGGCTGAGAATATCTAAAATCTTTTGTGCAAATTCAGCGGCCGCACTTTTATTGGGAACATCAACCTTTAAAATGGCAAATTCATCTCCACCAAATCGTGCAACAGTATCAACTTCAGTCATAACTCGTTTGAGTCTTGCGCCGACCATTTGCAAAAGAATATCTCCTTTTGTATGACCCAAACTATCGTTGATAAACTTAAAATTGTCTATGTCGAAAAAATAGAAGGCCAGTAAAGTTTCTGTAGATTTATGATTTTTTAAAGCTTGGTTTGCATGATCAATGAATAATGTACGATTTGAAAGACCTGTAAGTGCGTCATAATAAGCTAAGTAAGTAATTCGTTCTTCGGATAATTTTCGTTCGGTGATATCAACACCAAAACTAATGATTCTTTTTTGATCCGTCTCTGTATCATCAATAGGGATGTATTTTCTTAAAAGATATGTGACCTTATCGTTACTATCTTGAATGAGTTCTTCAAATTGAACAATTTCGTTTTCTTTAGTAGCAATTTCTAAATACTTTTTTCGTTTTTCATGAAAATCATTTGGTAAATCCAATCGTGCAGCCAGTTCTTCATCTGTTTTTTTGAAGATCCATTTGCGAATATCTTTGTTGGACAAAAATACGGGATTTGTATATTCATATTGAAAATTTGAATTCAACACAGCAATATCAGAATCAAGATTGTCTAGAATGAATTCATAAAATGCTTTTTGATTTTTGACTTGTTCTTGTGAACGTTTTCGTTCCGTGATATCGCGAAACGTTGCCCAAATCGCCATTTTACCATTCACGGGAAACAATCGGAACGAAGATTCTGTAGGAATCAAATGCCCTGATTTTGTTTTTAAAGCAGTACTTTCTATCAAATTCCCTTGAAACTCTTCATCTTCATCCACCTCCACAGGAGGCATAAAGAAAGAAAATTCTTTCCCTACGATTTCTTCCAAGGGATATTCCAAAACTACAACAGCTTGTTTGTTTGCATTGATGATCTGTTTCGTGCCTGGATCAATTTGCATTAGAATGTCCAATGACTCTTCGAAAACATTCTGAAGGACAATTACCTTTTCTCTAATTTTGTCATAAGCAATTGATCGATTCATATCTTCTATCAATCGCTCCGCAAAATTTAGTACTAAATCTAAGATACTCACTGTATACGATGGCTCGGATAAATGTAAAAACGTTGGATGTGCTGCTCTTGCTAATTCAGAAGGGGATAAAGGTGCAATGGAAAGTAAGATGTAAGGTGATTCGGGAAATTGTTCAAAAATAAATTTTTGTTTTTCTAAAACTGTTGCATCGTTCCAAAAAAGAAAAACAGCCGATTCTTGGATTGTACCTGGTTTGATATCTAAAATCGAATGAAAGCTATGTACATTGCAGGTTTCAATGTTTGTTATGTCGCGTAGTATGCGATTATAAAAATCATGATCAAACTCTTCTATATAGATGGTAATTTGTTTGAGTGACATGACCTTGGCATAGTAGACGAAAAATCGTTTTCCTTACAATTGATTTTTTTGAAGGTAGGTTTCTATCGTTTACTCTCATGCGAACGATTAGAATGAAAGTAAAAAGACCAGAATTCTTCCCTTTCCCGGACATCTGTCACCATTTTGTCAGAGTTCGAAAAAAAAGGGAAAACTATAAAATGAATTTGATTCTCATTTCCAGTACATAAGTTTGGATAAAAAAGACCGAGGTTCTATGAAATCCTTTCAAAATAAGACAAAATTACTGATCGTTTTGAGTTTAGTAGCTGGATTTAGCTTCCAGTGTGAGAAGAAAGAAGAGGACAACTCTGACCTTCTTGCTTTAGCCGCTGTTGGTTCTCTATTTAGTTCAGCAGGTGACTGTAACGTTTCAGCACCTCCAAGATCAAGCATCAATACTTGGAGTAGCTCCATAACTGCAAACGGAACTGCCACTGTTAGTAAAATTGGCTCTGTACCGGTTGTTGGTCATCAAACAGCAGCTCTCAAAATCACTGCAAAAAACGGAACAAACGTCGCTATTAGTGGAAATACTTTTGTTATTGTATACCAAACTTCAGCTTGCCCACTTGCAAGTTCTACACGAACTGGTTTTACAACGACAAGTCTATCTGATACTACTGCTGAGTTTACTAACTCTTATACAGTTTCTGGATCTGGAAGTATAAATTTTACAGTAGCTAATGATTATTATATTTTCCTTTATGCAATTCCATCTCGTGGACAAGCCGCTAGCGTTACATATACTGTCACAGGGTTATAAAGAAATTTGAAGTTTTTTATCTTTGGGATTTTACTCCTATTGAGTTTCTGTGCAAGGCAGGAATCTGCCTTGTCAGATCAGGAACTTTTTGTAAACCAGTTGGTCACGAATTTGATCAATGCCGGGAATCCCAATGCCTTGGATAAAATTGTTTATACACGAGCCAATGGTGATGGAAGTTACACAACTAGGTTCAATGCGACAAATTTAGATTTTTACATTTATTTTCAATTCGAAGGGAGTAAACAAATTCCCTTTTCAGAAAAAGATTCACTTACTTGGGACATTGCATTTAACAGATACAAGGTGGCTACAAATTCAGGTGAAACTAACCGGTTTGGACTCGGGGGTGCTTGTAAAAGTAACACAACCGATTTTGGAGTTGCGTCATCTACCTCTGCTTCTTCCCAAGGATGTAACTCATTCACAATCGATGCAGCCACCACCACTCAAGGCATTGGCGGAGCTGGTGCCGTTTACGTGGGGAACCCAACCGTTACTGAGTGGTATTTTTATACGATTGGATATTTGACCCCAAAACCGGATATCTATCTTATCCGTTCTGGAACGGGTCTTGTTACTTACGCCATTCATTTCGAAAATTATTATAGTGATGCAGGAACTTCTGGTTATCCGACCATCCGATGGAAAAAACTTCCCTAATGTATTTTTTTTATCCGTTTCTATTGCCAATCCTTTGCTTATTTTTATTATTCATTGGCGAGGTCCATTCTCAAACACGTCCACGCGAAAACGGAAAAAATTCAAAAACCGTAGAAAAAACACCTAACACACCAACGGTGCCTGTACCAACAGAAACAACTCCCACTGATCCAAACCAAACAACACAAAATCCTGCTCCCGTTCCAGAAGAGGGAAACAAAGAAGAAACTCCAACGGAAGAAGCTGACCGTTTCAAAGATTTGGACAATAAAAATGGGATTGTGGTTACAGGATCACGCGGAGAACGAAGACTCAAAGATTCTGCTGTGGCTACAGAAGTTATTTCTAGAAAACGAATTGAACAAACTGGTGCGCGTAACCTAGGTGAGGTGCTAGATACTCAAACGGGAATCAATGTAACGCCGTTTTTTGGTGGGTCACAGGTCCAAATGTTGGGCCTTGATTCCAAGTATGTATTGTTTCTTGTAGATGGACAACGGATTGCTGGCCGATTGAACAATACAATTGACCTCACTCGATTCAAAGTTCAAAATATCGAACGAGTTGAAATTGTAAAAGGCAGTTCTTCTTCTTTGTATGGGGCCGATGCCATTGGCGGTGTCATCAATATCATTACCAAACAAGCAGAAAAACCAGAACACTACCAATTCCGAACTACTTATGGAAACGGAAGACAAACTAACTTTGGAACCCAAGGTGAAAAAAACTTAATCGCTGATGTCGGATTTAAAAATGAATTTGTGGCTTCCAATTTTTTTGGAGGATTCAACCAATCAGCTGCTTACGATTTAGATCCAAAAACCCCAGCCACAACTGGAAACGCATTTCAAGATAACAACGTCGGTGGGAATATGACCTTCAATCCCGATGGAAAATTCAAGGTCAAAACTGGAATCAATTATCTAAACCGTAATCAGGCCGGTGTCGACTCCAGAAGCAATGGTGGTGTTTTTGATAGAACCAATCTCACGAACGACTTTCTTGGTTTAGGTGCCCTTGAGTATGCTTATGGAAAACGAAATATGGTTTCCTTACGCGGAAATTTCTCTCGTTGGGAAAACCACTATAAATTAGACCAAAGAAATTCGAACGAATTGGACGTAAAAGAACTCACAAATGAGTTCTCATCGCAAGGTGTCGCCCAAATTGATCATGAAATTAACAATGATCATATGATCACTGCTGGGGTTGAATCTTACTCAGAAGAATTACAATCGGACAGACTACAAAGAAGAAATGCCTTCCGAACTAGAAGAGCAGCCTTCATTCAAGATGAATGGGTAGTTTGGCGACAAGGTTTTGTTTGGCGACTAGTTCCAGGGGTTCGCCATGATGTGGATTCCCAATTTGGTGGACAAACAACTCCGAAAATTGCAACCAAAGTAGATATTACAAGCAATCTAGTGTTCCGAGCCAGTTACGGAAAAGGATTCCGGCCTCCTTCGTTCCGAGAACTTTATTTACGATTCGAAAATCCAGGTGTGGGTTATGTGGTTGATGGAAATGACAAACTAAGACCTGAAAGATCCACAACTGTAAATGCTGATATTGAATATACCCCCTTTAAATTTTGGACCTTGTCTCTCAGTGTATTTCGCAATGACATTACCGATCTCATCCAATATAGTTTTGGAACGAGAACCAGTGAATTTGCCAACTTCCAACTAAAAAATATCCAACGTGCCTATACACGAGGGGTGGAAGCTGGATCTCGGGTTCGATTTCTCAAATACTTTGCATTGGAGCTGGGTTACAACCAAACCGACACGAGGGACCTAACAACAGATAGACCCCTAGAAGGAAGGGCTCTCCACCAAGGAACAATGAACTTTTTTGTAAATGCTCCTGGCGGTTGGGAATTTGCCCTCCGTGCCAAACGTCTAGACAAACGGCCGTTTTATAGTACAACCAATGAATTCACTGCCGGTTCTAGCACTGCCCTCATCGACCAACAAACCAAAAGCGTTGAAGAAAATAACAAAGTTGTCTATGGGAAACCGTTTACGTTACTGAACGTACGGATGGAGAAAAAATTCTTCGATGGAAGGATGTCTTTATTTTTAGGAGTAGACAACGTCCTGGACCAATACGAGCTTACTTACAATCCTATTCGGCCCAGGTTTTACTATGGTGGACTCCAAGCCACTTTTTGAACTCAATTCGTATAAAGCAGTTTTTATTGTTTTTGTTCTTTATTGGTTATCGGGGTATCCTTTGTACTCCGACGAATCAAAGTTAAATGCAAAACAATCTAAAATTTTAAAAGAATCTTATTCTTATTTAGAGTCTCTCGAACCTAAACGAATCAAAATCGATAAATCTACTTACAATCATTTTACACAATTCGAATCTATTTTTAAATTTGGATTCTCAGGAAAAAAACTTTCTCGTTGGATCCAATCAAGGATCAAAAAATATTCTTATGGATCCACAGGTGACTATGTTGCCATGTACCATGACGGTGATGTTTTGCTTGGCCGTAGTTTCTTTAATTTAAATCGATTGGATCGAGTTCTTGTATTATTACATGAAGCAAGACATGCTGATGGAAAAAATTATAGTCATGTGGTTTGCCCAGAAAATTTCCAATTTTTGAACCCTCGTGATTGGAAGATTCATCCTGCGGGAAAAAAAGGCTGTGACTCTGTCTCTGATGGTGGTTACGGAATCACTGCTGCATTTTTATTTGAATTAGGTGCATATGGTTATCTCAACCAAACAGAAGCTGCTCATCGTTACAATTCCGAAATATCTCGGGTGTTACGCGATTAGTACAAACAAGCTTGTTTTAATCCAGAATCTTCTGCAATTTTTGCCTTTAATCTAGATAAAATAATTTTGGATCGAACACTCGATTCTGTGTCTTTTGAATGATCAAAAATAAAGGAATGTTTTTCTTTCATTAACTTCCCTAACTCATTGCTATGAGTCGGACAACCTAACAAAGAAGCGATGGCCTGAATCCTTTCCCCATTTCCACGAGTAGTTTCTAATTCCAAAGGACCTTCATTATAAGTAACAAAAACTTCTTGGGCACGGTCAGCCCTTACAATTCCATCAGTTGTACAATTGGATGTACCGGAAGTAATTCCAAATGTTTGCGACGAAAGACTCCCGTTCGTTGTAGCAGCAAGAACTTGCCCAATATCATTTTTCCAAACTGGGACCATGGACCCAAGCCCACAACCAGCCATCCCATACGGTTCTGAGAAAAGGCCTACAGGCGCTGAAATCAGCAAACCAAACAAACTAACAACTACAAGTTGGACTTTAAAAAAGGAATGGAAACTTCGGGTGAACATAGAACCCTCCGTAATTAAATTGAAAATAAAGAATCTGAATTGCGATCTACTTGTGGCAACCGATGGCCCTGTGCTAAAATTTCTCCGGACATCGAAAGAACGGCCCAAGATCTTTCCTCTTTCGATTTAGTCTGTAGAGATTGGATCATCGTATTTGTGAATGATTCCAATTTATGATGAAGAACGGTATTTGGAAATGAAGATGGTTTCTTTTCTTGTGCTTCAGTCGATCTCATGCAGTTTGTTTTCCCGGTTGTCTTTAGGATCGGCGAGGGGGCCGGAATGACTAAAGTTTAAAAACTCCAAAAAAGGAGTCAAGAAGAGACATAATTCCGAGGAGGAAAAATGAAAACTCTAACTTCTCCTTTTCCCGAACCATCGGAATGCCAAACTTGACCAAAAACCACCTGTTACGAGGACGACCTTGCTTACCCCTCAAATCAATCTTTTTAAAAAATCCAATCCCATCCTAGCCCAAGTCATTGCCAACTCCCGTTTGACCCCCGAACCAGGAAAAGGAAAACGCCCGGCAAAGGAAGGAGATTCTGCCGTACACCGAATCACCATTGCCGTCGATCACAATACTTATCCCTATATGATTGGGCAAAGTGCAGGGATCATTCCCCCAGGAGTGGATCCAGAAAAACAAGCGAAAGGCTCGGCTGATCCTTCGTATACGATCCGTTTGTATTCCATCGCCTCACCATCGTTCAGTTTTGGACAAACAAAGGACAATATTGAATTCGTTGTAAAAAGGGACAATGTGTACGATGAAAATGGAAATCTCCTCCACAAAGGAGTCTGTTCCAATTATCTTTGTGATTTGAAACCAGGCGATACAGTAACAATGACTGGACCTGCCGGGAAAAAATTCTTACTTCCCCAAACTGACTTTTCTGGTGATATTTTCTTTTTTGCAACAGGGACAGGAATCAGTCCTTTTTTTGGAATGGTGGAAGAACTCCTCGTTCAGAAGTTAATTTCCTTCCAAGGAAATGTTTGGTTGGTTTACGGAGCACCTTATTCTGACGAAATTGTACTCCGCGATTATTTTGAAGATATGGCAAAAATCCATCCTAATTTTCATTTTATAACAGCGATTAGCCGGGAAGAAAAAAATTCTTTCGATGGTGGGAAAATGTACATCACTCACCGTGCAAAAGAAAATGCAGAAGCAATTAAAAATGCTGTCAATGGAAACGGTAAGTTTTATATTTGTGGCGGTCCGAAGGGAATGGAAAAAGGAGTGATACAAGAGATCATGTCAGCTTGCGCAACTGGTCTTTCGTATGATGAATTTAAAAAAGACCTGGAAGAAAAAGAACAACTTTTTGTAGAGACGTACTAAAATGGCAAAAACAGGAATCATTCGAGACATTGACAAAGGACGGGGAGAAGTCATCCGTGTAGAAATCTCCGAATACAAAGGCCAAACTTTTTTTAACATTCGAGTTTGGTATACCGATCCAAATGGAGAATTAAAACCCACTCAAAAAGGTATCGCCATTGCTCCAGCACTTGTTGGTGATTTGAAAGAGGCAATCGAAGAAGCAGAACGTTGGTTGGCATAAACTAACTAGGTTTTTTATCTCCTTCATTTGCATAAATGATCCTCTGTAAAATTTCTTTGGCAGAGGAAAGACTTTCTGCGACACGAATGTGGTTGTACAACCGAGTGATTTCGAAAATTTTTTTCACAGAATCATGGATGTTGGCAACCACGAGTTCACCACCTCGCCTTCTGAGCCAACCCACAATCTGAATCACCATTCCAATGGCTGATGAGTCAATATGAGAAGTATTGGCAAAATCAAAAACTACATAGCGAAATCCTTCTGACATTTTTTGCTCTAAAAGAAGTTTGATTTCAGGGCATTTGTACAAATCAATATCACCCGTTGTATGATATTCAAAAATTTCATCATGTAGGATGACATCCTTTAGATCCAATTTTTCTGGTCCCTTCATCATAATCTGTGAATTCATAAATAAATGTTTGTTTAAATCATCTGACTTGGTAGTGATTTTTGTTTCCAAAATTTGAAGACGGCCAAGGACTGAACCAAGTGCATTTGGTGCAAAGTGTAAGTTATTTTTAATATCTTGAATGAGGCCAAATAACAAAGCTTTGGCGTCTTCTACATGACCTCGTTTGATAAAATCGGTAATTTCTTTGATCCCTGTCGTTGCATTGGCAATCAATATCTCAACCAAAACATCTGGATCTTGTTTTCCTTTGTGATTTCCTTTGGGAAACTGAAAGTTTTCTTTTACAGATTCTAAAGCATTTTGTTGTAATAAATTATAATAAGATACGTTTACTTCACAAAAAGGAGATTCAGTTTGGTTCACCCGATCATCAATTTCCAACCGTAACACTAAGTTGCGGATGTCATCGGCTCTCAGATCACCTAACTGGAGATTGATTTTTTGTCTCGATATAGTTTTGGAATCACCGAGAAACTCATCAAATTCTTCCAATATCTGATGAGATGTTTCTGACAAAACTTGTTTCAATCGAACTCCAGGAGCCAGTTGTAATTCGACATCAATGGCTTGTGCATACAAAGCCCCAATATCGCCAAATTCATCAAAGAAAATATCAGAAGCCTTTTCTGGGTTATCGATATAATGAAAATTTCCCCCACCAGCTTTCGCAATTTCAACTAAAATCTCTTCATTAAAATCGTTTCCAACGCCAATGGTTGTAGTTGAGATTCCCATCGCCAAATGATCTTCTGCAATTTTTACCAATGCTTCTTTTTCTTTGATTCCAGAAGTGGGATTGCCATCGGTGAGTAATAACACTCGTTTGTAAGCATTGGGAATTTTTGACTGGGTCAGGCTTTTTAATGCAGACAACCATCCACCACTCAAGTTTGTAGAAGTGGCTACTTGGATGTTTCTAATTTTATCCGTAACAGAAACTTTTTCTGTTAGCTGGGTGACTGGTTGGATGATTTGTACATCTGCTGAATAGGCAATGATAGCAACGGCATCATGCCTTGTGAGCCAATTGACAAGAGCGCAAGAAGCATCAATGACTGCTTCCATTTTTTCTCCTTTCATGGACCAACTTTTATCAATCGTAAGACCAATGACCAAAGGTTTACGTTCCTCAATCTTTGGGTTTGCCGGAGTTCGAAACCGTAACAAAAGATGGGTTTCCTGAATCTCTTTTTCTTGGATGATTGGGTATTCCAATTTAGCATCTACGAACATGACCATCAAAAGCAAATTCTGAATAAATGTTTTCGCAAGAACAATTTAAAGGATTCTGACATAGAAGGAAACATCACAATGTTTGGAAAAATTCATGAAGTCTATTCTTCCATTTCTGGCGAAGGAATTTCACAAGGAATCCCTACAGTTTTTATTCGTTTTGCTGGATGTTCCTTACGTTGTGGCAAAACAGATTCAAGAGCATTATGGTGTGACACAGCTTATGCCCTAGGACCAAACCAAGGTACAGAAAAAAGTTTAGATTCCCTTTGGTCAGAGTTAGAAAGTTTAGATCCCAATCATGGATACCAAGTTTTACTTACTGGTGGCGAACCTTTAGAAGGAAAAAATAGAGATCTATCCCTCTCAATCGCAGAGAAAATTTACCAACATAGAACCAGTATTGGTTTGCCCTACCCTGCTTCCCGAGTGGAAACCAATGGAAGCGAACGAATCACCGAAGATGCTTTTTTTATTTTCACTATGGACTACAAACTGCCTGGATCGGGGATGGAAGACAGGATGGATGAGGAAAATTTCCAGATTCTAGAAAAGAGACATAATTCACTTGACGAAATCAAGTTCGTTGTGCGAGATAGAATCGACTTTGAAAGAAGTATCGAAGTCATTCGCGAAAAAAAAATACACACAAATATATTGTATTCGCCCGTCCACGGTGAAGTGGATGCCAAAGAACTGGTCGAATGGATCAAAGTAGACAACCCACCTAAGTGTCGTTTGTCGCTTCAAATTCACAAAGTGCTTTGGGGAAATCAGAAAGGAGTTTGATGGAAGTCCCTACTCAATTAAGTTTAGATTTTGAAACAACGGTTGAACCAAAACAAACAAATGAGTATGGGTTTCTCATCGACGAACCTGAGTTAGGTCTTGCAAAAGTAACAAAAGAATCTCCCACTTCTGTGGACCTATTCTTTGAATCCAAAGAAATTTTTCGAACAGTCAACAAATCAAATAAAAACTTACAGTTTTTAAACCAATACCCTGATTCTCTCCGTGTTTGGGAAGAATTTCCGAAAGCAATGGACTTAGCATTAGATGCAAGCCAACTCAAACTCACTTATAATTTTAATAAATTATCCTCTCTCTCTAATTCTAGAACTCGTTTGCTCCCTCATCAAATTGAGTCCACCTTCATTGTAGCCAATAGTTTAAAACCAAGGTTTATTTTGGCAGATGAAGTGGGTCTTGGGAAAACCATTGAAGCTGGTCTGGCCGTAAAAGAACTTATGTTTCGTCGTGGCCTCAAACGTGTGCTTGTGGTAGCACCTTCTCCTCTTCTTGTCCAATGGCAGCAGGAGATGAAAAACAAATTCAATGAAGAGTTTGCGATTGTTCGCAGAAGAAATTTTGTTACAAATGGACCCGATCATTGGAGAAACTTTAACAAAATCATTACCTCCATCGATTTTATCAAAAATCCAAGGTATGCGGAAGAAATTCTTGGAACCAAATGGGACATCGTGGTATTTGATGAGGCACATAGGCTTCGTCGCGATTATTCGAAAATCACTCGTGGGTATTTGTTTGCCGAAAAAATTGCTAGAAAAACCGAATGCCTTCTCCTTCTCACGGCAACACCATTTCGAGGAAAACTAGAAGAACTTTTTTATCTCCTGCACTTAGTTGATCCGAATATCCTTGGGCCGTATCATACATTCGTAAATGATTATGTGGTGGGTCAAAAAGGTGACTTAAAGGAAAAAATCTCCAAAGTATTACTTCGTCGTCGGAAAGTAGAAGTTGGTGGATTTACAAAACGTTTTGCAAAGACAGTTCGGATCGATTTATCTCCCATTGAACGTGCGTTTTATGATGAAACCACAGATTATGTAAAAAGAGAATACAATATGGCAATGGGGACGAAAAACCGTGCCATTGGTTTTGTAATGGTTGTTTTCCAAAAACTTTTGGATTCTTCCGTCATTGCCCTTCTTTCTGCCTTACAAAAAAGAAAGTTTATGTTGGAATCCAAATTCCATTACATGAAAGAACATGAAACCACTCTGGATGATTGGGATTTAGATGAAACAGAAGGTGTCGAAGACTTCATCACCGAATTAGAAGATGAAGAAATGTCTAGTTTCCAAAGGATCAAACGAGAGCTATTCACTCTGAACCGCCTCATCCATTTGGGAAAACAAATCAAAGAAGATAAAAAAACTCAAAAACTAAAAGAAACTCTCTATCGTTTAAAGAAAGAAGGTCATAAAAAATTTATCATCTTCACACAATTCAGAACCACACAAGACCATTTACAATCAGTTTTAGAACCAGACTTCAAGGTTTCTCCATTCCACGGCTCTTTGAGTATGGATGAAAAAGAAGTCGCTATCCAAAAATTCAAAGAAGACTATGAGATCTTAATTTGTACAGAAGCTGGTGGCGAAGGTCGTAACCTACAATTTGCTAACATACTTTTTAACTATGACTTACCATGGAGTCCACTCAAGATCGAACAACGTATCGGAAGGATCCATCGATTTGGACAAAAAGATAATGTTTATATCTTTAACTTTGCTTCCAAAGATACAGTAGCGGAAAGAATTTTAGAAGTACTCACAAATAAAATCCGGCTGTTTGAAGAATCCATTGGTGCTTCTGATGATTTACTCGGAACTATCGAAGAGGAACTTGATTTCAACTCAAGTCTTATGAAATTCGTAACCGGAACAAAAACCAAAGAAGAATTAGAAACTGAATTTGACCTTCGCATCCAAGTCGCCCAAAAAGGATTTGAAAAACTCAACGCCCTTGTGACTCCAAAAGTTTTAGATTTTAATTTAAAAGATTATTACGACCATACATTAGAAGAAAGAGAATGGAATAACAGCCATCTCGAAGAAGTAGTCGCCCAAGGTTCAAAATTTTTCCAATCTCACCTACCAGGAACTCTGACTTCCGTTGGGAAAGGATCCTATGAATACAAAAACACCGAAGGAAAAATCAAAAAAGCTACTTTTGATTCCGATTTAGCACTTACCAATGATTCTCTCGAATTTATGGCCTTTGGTCATCCCTTTGTCGAAAAAGTAACGGAATTACTCACACAAAGTGACGTTGGGCGTAAAAAGAAATACCTACTCTCCAGTGCCTTAGGTCAAAAAATTCTTTTTGTTTTCCAAGTTGAATTTGATTTTTCACTAAAACGAAAAGATCTCTTTTTCGTTGAATTTGATTTAAAGAAAAAAAGAACTTCAGTACTTACGGAAAAACCAACGGAATGGGCAGAAGCCAAAACATATGTCCCTGAAAAAGAATTACCACTTTCAAAACTAGAAGAAGCATTTATTCATTGTTATCCGGTTGTAGAAACGGAAGCCGAAACTAAAAAAGAAATTCTAAGAAAGGAAACCTTGTCAATTTTTCAAAAAGAAGAATACAAAGTAGAACTTTCTCACCAAAAAACCATCCGTCAGTTAGAAGAAAAATTGATGCGCCAAGAAGCAGCTTATAAATGGGACAATCGTCCTGAAAAAAAAGCAGTCCTTCATAAAACAATGAAAGAAATCCAACGAGCAAAAGACGAATACACAGTAGAAATTCGAAAAATCAAAAATGGTGCAAAAATTTTCCATAAAATTCGACTTTTCCAAACTTACATAAGCATTTAATTTCATTTACATAGAATTTCCAAAGGATAGAATTTGGGAATGTCATTTCCCAAAATTCCTTTTTGGATCCAGATTCTCGTCTCTTTAATGTTAGGTTTATTTTTCGGTATCATTTTGAATCCGGATTCTGGGTTTGTATCTGCCCTTAGTTTAAAACCTTACCTACCATGGATGAAACTACCTGGAGATATTTTTTTAAACCTATTACAAATGATTATGATTCCACTAGTAATTGTTTCAATTGCGCTTGGAGTCTCTAGTTTAAGAAACCTAAAAGATCTTTGGAATTTAGGAAGTAAAACCTTATTATACTTTATTTTTACAACTGTAGTGTCTGTAAGCATTGGAATTTCCCTCACCCTCATCATCAAACCAGGAAATCACATCCAGAACCAAACAATATCTTCAAACCAAAGTAGTCCTCCTACAAATTTGGATACAAAACAAGAATCCATACCGGAGATCATTGCCAATATCGTACCAAAAAATTTAGTAAACGTTTGGTCAAAACAACAAATGTTATCTGTCGTTTTTTTCGGAATGATATTAGGAATTTTTTTTCTGACTTCCCGTGACTCTGGAGCTGCCTTAAAAGCATTTTGTCATTCTCTTGAAAGTTTTTGTCTTTGGGTGGTTAAGGTGACAATGAACTTAGCCCCCTTAGCAGTTTTGGGACTTATGAGTTATGCCATGGTCCAAATTGGTTTTTCACTTGTGACAGGCTTAGTTTCTTATATAGGAACCGTTCTCATAGGTCTTCTTTGTGTTTTATTTTTTTATGGGATCTTGGTGTTTCTTTTTACGAGGAAAAATCCCTTACGTTTTCTGAACCAAGTTCGTGAAATCCCCTTACTTGGTTTTTCTACTTCTAGTTCCAGCTCCGTCCTTCCTTATTCCTTAAAGGTGGCAAAAGAAAAATTAAAATTAAAGGAAACAGTCGCTGACTTTGTTCTACCCCTTGGTGCTACAATTAATATGGATGGTACTGCTTTGTACCAAGCCGTAGCCACAGTATTCCTCAGCCAAGTATATCAAGTTGATTTGACTGCTTTAGACTTATTTTTGTTAGTTGGTACTGTAACAGCTGCCTCAATTGGAACGGCCGCTACCCCAGGAGTAGGCCTTGTGATCCTCGCATCCATCCTTTATACCTTTCAAATCCCGATCGAAGGGATCACTATTCTTTTTGGAGTTGACCGGTTTTTAGATATGTGTAGAACTTCAGTAAATCTGACCGGCGATCTATCTTGCGCATTTATCATGGACCATATCTGGAAGGAAACAAAACCAAATGAAAAAACTTAAATACACACTTTTGTTAGGAATGTCCGCATTCCTCATTCATTGTGATACAAAAAAGGATTATCTTGATAGTGTTGGATCTAATATACTTTGTACGTCATTTGCATTTTGTAAAGGCGAAGCGCCTGCCAAAACTGGTATCATTGGTGATAGTTGGACTGACATTCTACTTGGATTTCCATTTGTAGAGACATTAAGGCCACAATTGGAAAATCGATTTCAGTATAAATTTGTGGGTGCTACCCTCGGAGGACGAACCTTACAACATGTAGTCAGCCAAGGACTTCAATTTCAAGTTATCGATCAAGGTGGAGCTGACATGAAGGTTATCATTCTATCATTAGGAGGAAATGATATCCAGGCGAACCTCTCTGAATATATCGGAAAGATAGATAGTGTACAAGCGCAACGTTTGGCCACGTTAAAAGCAAACCTTAAACATTTGATCGTTACAGGAAATGCTTATAAAATTGCACGCTTTGGAGGTGCACCACTAAAATGGATCATCCATGGTTATGACTATCCAAATCCTTATATGTCAGCAGTAATTCCTGGATCCGATGAAGGGTGTAAATCTAAATTCGACAAAGTTGGTCTAATTGTCCCTGATGCGGCAGTATTTACAGCTGCTCAAGTAGACGGATATAACAATCTGCTTGCTGAGATCACACGAGAAGAACCATCTTTGATTTATGTCGACTTACGAAGCACATTAGGTGGGAGGCCAAACTCTCGCGCCGAATTCATGCTAGATTGCATCCACGCAAATAACATAGGTTTCACGATGTTAGCAGATAAATTAGCAAGAGCTATTTATCCGATTACAAATGTAGGATTTTAATAATGAAGAATACAATTATACTAATATTTTTTTTTCTGACTTTAGTTCCATCTCTCTTTTCGCAGCCTTCAAGCGCTGGATTTGCACATCCACTCCAAATTGAACCGATAGCTGTTTACACAAAAATTAGAGGGAATATCGGTTATTGGGACAAAGACTTCAATCAAGTTAAAGAAATTAACAAAGAAATAAATGTCGAAGGAGAATACAAATTTACTGAAACCTTCTCCGTTATCTCTTCAATTGGCCGGAATCAATATTCTCAAACGGATACTGCAAAGGAAATCACATGGGATCGTTGGAATGCTGGAATCAAATATGGCAAAATTTTTGAAAACGGTTCTTCTCAATTTTTAATTGGGGCCGGATTGCGACTTTATGATAAAAAAAGAAATGCTGAGTTTAGAGAACGAGAAAATCCTGATTTTTATTTAATCCGACCAAACTTTGGACTGGGTTATAAATACGGTATCTTTCAAATAATGTCGGAGTTTCGTTTTCAAACTGAAACGAACAGACATGGGAAAGAATCACAATTTGAAGAATTCAAACGATATTACCAAGTTGGAATTGCTCCATCTTTTGCGATTGCAGACTCTGTTCGAATTTTTACAGAACTTGAATATAGAGAACCTTTGGATAAAATCGCTGATAAAAACCTAAGATACTTTAATCTTTATCCAGGGGTATCAATGAATACAGAAAGTTTTGGAACTTTTAGTTTTTCGGTTTTATTGGGTGTTCTTCCAAAAGCAGACAACGCAATGGATCGGGGAATTCGCTTTTCCTATTTCTACTTCTTCGATACAAGTCAGTAGTATGAAACGTTTTTTGTTTTTCCCATTGGTTTTCCTCATACTGCAATGTTTGAGTATTCAAATTGGAAATCCTTCGATGACTTTGTTCAAAAACAAAGGCCAAGAAGGATGGTATTCCACGGGAAAAGTACCATCACCAACCGATACATTTGTTGAATCCTGTACAACAAATTACTTCGGTTTGGTGAGCATTGGAAATGCAAGTTTGGATTATGTACCTCGCCAATCTCGCCCAAAAGAAATCCATAGTTTAGATCATTATTACAAAAATCAGTATTTCTTTTTCCAAGAACTTTGTTTGCACATCGTAGGCCGATGAAACAGAATATTGACTCACTCAATGAATTCGCCAAAAAAATAAAAAGCGGATTAATCTACGAAGAAATAGAAACCAAATTAAAAGAATTCCATTCCAAAAAAAGCAATACTTCCAATAAATCATTGGATGCCCTTACAGACAAGATTCGAAAGAAAGAAGAACAAATTGAAAAACTATATGACGATATCATCCTCTTACAAAACAAACTCTCCAAAATTCTGGACCAAGAACTTAAAAAATAAAACCATCGGACAAAGGACCTTTGTTCTGATCCTCATCCTATGCTCTTTTTTTTCACTCACCTGTGCTAGTTCAGGATTTGGAACCCAAGGTCTCTTATATGAAAACCAAAGGATCGGGATGATGGAGACTGGCCTCTCCGGAACAAAAGAAGGAATCGCTTGTGCCAAGTCCTATCTTGGACTTCTGGCTCTCGGAGATGCCTCTGTGGAGGCGTCCCAAAAGAACGGAAATATTAGAGAAATTACGTCTATTGAACTGGAAACTTATAATTTCTTGGGGATTTACGCAAAACTCTGCGCAATTACCAGAGGAAATTAGTCGAAACTAAAACTAGAACCTATGTCCACTTGGAAGAAAATTCATATCCTAATTCTCGTTTTATTTTCTTCCCTGGCCTGTCTGCCAAAGCCAAAACCATCTCTTTTGGGTGTGTTGGTATTACCATTGGTCACACAGACCTCAGCCAATTTTACAATAGAATCTACCATTCCAGCCGATGGAGCTACAGGCGTTTCCTTAACTCCAACAATCACCATTGTGATGACCCAAGCCGTTGAGTCCACCTCACTCAATACCAATATCAGTTGTACCCCGTCTTGTCCGAGTCTTAGTGGGGGAGCATCCAACAGAACCATTACCCTTAACCCGGCAAGTGCTCTAATCACGGGAACAACTTATACCATCACTCTAAATCAAAACATCCAATCCATTTTTGGACTAACTCTCGGCACAAACACAAGTTTTAGTTTTACCACCCTATAAAAAAAGCCGACGAATCTCGCCGGCTCTTCCAAAGATCCAATCACTTTTTCAGAGATTGGATGATCTAAAAAACGGACCTTCTGATTTAGAAGGACAAAATCCTTTTGATCGTATTCATTATAGAAATTTCTTATTTAAAGAAATTTAATACGATTCCACCTTTTGTTACAAAAAACTCAGCAAACACAAGTGATGTGATCGCCATAAGTTTGATCAGAATGTTGATCGCGGGGCCAGAAGTATCTTTGAACGGATCTCCTACTGTATCACCCACAACCGCAGCTTTGTGTTTTTCAGAACCTTTTCCACCGGCAGTTTTTTCGATGTATTTTTTAGCGTTGTCCCAGGCTCCACCGGAGTTAGCAGAAGAAATTGCAAGAACCACACCAGAAACAAGTGCTCCCGCAAGTAGACCAGCAAGTGACTTCACACCAAACAAATACCCAACGACAATCGGGCTAAGAAGAACAAGAAGACCTGGAGGGATCATTTCTCGAAGAGCAGCAGAAGTAGAAATGTCTACACACTTAGCATACTCTGGTTTTGCAGTTCCTTCCATAAGACCAGGAATCTCTTTGAATTGGCGACGAACTTCTTTTACCATATCAAGAGCAGCCTTTCCTACCGACTTCATAGTCATTGCAGAAAAGATAAATGGAAGCATGGCACCAAAGAGAAGACCACCAAAAACGAGTGGATCAAGAAGTTCGATTGAAGTAAGATCAATCGCACCTTCACCCATTTCTTTGGAAGCATTTTGTGTTCTAGTGATAAAGGCTGCAAATAGAGCAAGCGATGTTAAAGCTGCAGATCCAATAGCAAATCCTTTTCCTACTGCCGCAGTTGTGTTTCCCGCTGCATCCAAAGTGTCTGTTCTATCACGAACTTCTTTTCCGAGTTCCGCCATCTCAGCAATTCCACCCGCGTTATCAGAAACAGGGCCGTAAGCATCAATCGTCAGACCAATCGCAATGGTAGAAATCATACCAATAGCAGCGATGGCAATTCCATACATACCCGCAAGGATATTGGAAACTACAATCACTATCACAAGTAAAATCACAGGAACCACAGTGGATTTGTATCCAAGTGCCAAACCATAAATGATGTTTGTGGCAGCGCCAGTTTCACAAGCGTCTGCGACTTCACGCACTGGTTTGTAAGAATGAGAAGTGTAAATCTCTGTGATCCAACCAATGAACATACCAGCAAACAAACCTAATGCGACTGATGTAAATACATTCCACTTAGTGATGGTTTTGTCTCCAATTTGGAAACTATCGATCATAAAGATATCAGTGACAAAGTAAAGTGCAATGGCTACGATGAATGTAGAAATCCAAAGTTGGAGTTTGAGAGCTTTTTCTACGTTTCCACCTTCTTTCACTCGAGCAAAGAAAGTAGTTACAAGAGAAGCTGGGATTCCAATGGCAGAAATTAAAAGTGGATAAAGCAGAGCAGAGTTATTGTCAGCAAGAGCTGATGCTGTGGCACCAATCACAAGAGCCGCACAAGTTGCTTCTGCTGCCGAACCAAAAAGGTCAGCACCCATACCAGCGATATCACCCACGTTGTCTCCTACGTTATCAGCAATGGTTGCAGGGTTACGAGGATCATCTTCTGGAATTCCTTTTTCTACCTTACCTACAAGGTCAGCACCAACGTCAGCGGCTTTTGTATAAATACCACCACCCACACGACCAAAGAGTGCTACGGAAGATCCACCAAGACCAAAGCCAGCAAGTGATTCCATAAGGATGTGTTTGGCAACACCTACGTTTGTTCCTGTGAAAAGAAGGAAAAGTCCGATCATACCAAGGACAGCAAGACCAATGAGACCAAAACCCATAACGGCTCCAGAGTCATAAGCCACTCGGAAGGCACGAGATAGAGAAGTTTTTGCGGCTTCTGCAGTACGAACGTTACCAGCAGTCGCAATTTTCATTCCAATAAAACCAGAAAGGCAAGAAATGAGGGCACCGGAAACAAAAGCAACGGCAGTATAAATTCCTTCGTTGAATTCAGTTTTTGGGTTATCCAAAAGTAAATAGATGAGAACCGTCATGAAACTGATAAATAGCAAAATGACTCGGTATTCTCTGAGAAGGAAGGCCATAGCCCCTTCTGCGATTGCTGCGGAGATTTCTTTCAATTTAGCGGTTTCTTTTTCGCTACCGCCGCCTGCGCCCACTTGGATGCGAACCACCCGAGCCGCGTAGAATATCGCCGTGGCAATGGAAACTAGTGCCATGACGATGATGATTAACTCTACATTCATGAGATCCTCTTTGAGATTGTTTATTTGAATTTCTAAGATTATTTAGAAGATGACCGATGAGAATCCATAGATGATACTTCGGTCTAGGAGAATATGGCAATTTAGTGTTCTGGTAACAAGTCTATTTCTGGTTTCCAGGCCAAATTTAGCGCAGTCAGAGGTTCTGAACCCTGTTAAAGTTTTTTATGGATACGAAGATCTTTTGCGGATGGCAGAAGACAAAATTGTCCAAGAAACCCCTGCAAAAGCCTTCGATTTTCTTATCAAAGCCAAAGAATTAAATCCAGATCCGGACTTTCGGTACTATAATTTAGCAGCCCGCGCCCACATGAAACTTGGGCAAGTCTTCGATGGAATTCATGCCTATGAAGAATCCATTAAAAAGAAAAAAGACCAACTCGATTTGATTTTGTATGTCGCTGATTTTTACGAAAAAGAAAGAAAACAAAAAGAGGCTTTGTTCTATACAAAATTATATTTAGAACAAAAACCCAATGCAAAGTACAGATTGTATACAGCAGCAATTTTATCCAGACAACTTGGTTTGGAATCGGATTACGAATCCTATATGCAATTTTTAGAATCAGACAAAACCTTTGTTTCTGAAAAAGATGCCTTACAAGCGAGTCTTTTGAAAAATATCAAAAACAAAAAATGGAAAGAAGCAGATGATTTGAGTTTGCGGTACTTGGTTTATTTTCCCCGGGAAGAGACAATGTATGAAACCTTAATCCTTGCCCGTAGAGGAAGAGAATCCGAACTTTTAGAACAAGCTTACCAATGGACAACTACCATTTTTTTGAATGAAACCAGATACTTCACTCGCTACGGAGTCTATCTCCAAGAAAAACAAAGATACCTAGAAGCCTTGTCTTTATTTCGAAGAGGATTTTACAATTTACTGAAATTTCATTCAGATTCGGATGCAGGAGAGATTTTATTTCTCATTCGTCAAAGTTATGCGAATCTTGGAAAAGATAGAGACACCCTTGCCATCGATTCTTTGGTTAAAGATTATAAAAACCAAAACAAACTCACGGCTACCGAACTCGAAAACCACCAAAACACGTATCGTAAAAATAGAGAGTATTTGTTATTTTGTATCCATTGGTTTTCCAAACGTGATGGGGCAAAAGCAAACGAGTATCGTCAAAAATTAAAAGATAGAGATATGGAATTTGAAGAAACAGAATTCCTGCGAGTGATGGGAGTTTTTTCCGCTCTCCCCCAGGATCTTTAAAAAAAATTTAGAAACAGCGTAAAATCGAAAATGAAAATTAGGATTTCAGAATCATCCTCTTCCATCAGTTCTACCGAAGGAAGAAGAAGTAAGTTTACCACCAAGATCCTAACTATGAAATTTTTTCTTATCGTCAATTAACGACTGCACTACGGACGGATCTGCTAAAGTGCTGATATCTCCCAAAGTATCAAATTCGTTATTGGCAATTTTTCTTAAAATTCGGCGCATGATTTTTCCCGACCTTGTTTTCGGAAGTCCCGGAGCCCAGTGAATCACTTCTGGTCTTGCAATTTTACCAATTACCTTTTCGACCATCGCAATCAGTTCTTTCTTTAAGGCATCGTTGGTAGTCACGCCATGTTTCACAGTCACATAGGCATAAATCCCTTGGCCTTTGATATCATGTGGAAATCCAACTACTGCTGCTTCAGCGACTGATTTATGTTCGACGAGTGCACTCTCCACCTCGGCTGATCCAATGCGATGACCAGAAACATTGAGTACATCATCGACTCTTCCTGTAATGCGAAAATAACCATCTTTGTCTTTGTTGGCACCATCGCCTGTGAAGTAATACCCTTTGAATTGAGAGAAGTAAGTATCAAAGAATCGTTTTGGATCGCCATATACCCCTCGCATCATGGAAGGCCAAGGTTTGGCAATACATAGATTTCCAGAGATTTCTCCTTTGTCTTTGATCTCCACACCTTCATTATCCACAAGGACTGGTTGGATTCCATAAAATGGCCAACTCGCCGAACCTGGTTTTTGCGGAATGGCTCCAGGAACTCCAGAGATCATAATGGATCCTGTTTCTGTTTGCCACCAAGTATCTACAATCGGGCATTTTGACTTTCCAATATTGGTATGATACCATTCCCAAGCTTCCGGATTGATGGGTTCACCCACAGAACCAAGAAGGCGTAACGATGCCAATGATCTCTTTTTGATAGGTTCAATTCCTTCTCGCATAAGAGCTCGGATGGCCGTCGGTGCTGTATAGAATACAGTCACCTTGTATTTATCAATCACATCCCAAAATCGGCCAGCATCTGGATAACTAGGAACCCCTTCAAACATCAGCGACGTGGCCCCATTGGATAATGGTCCATAGAGAATATAACTGTGTCCCGTAATCCAACCAATGTCAGCTGTACACCAATAGGTATCTGTATCCTTATAATCAAAGATGGTGGCAAAGGTGAGATTGGCGCCAAGAAGATACCCGGCCGTTGTATGGAGGACACCTTTTGGTTTTCCCGTCGAACCAGAGGTATAAAGAATAAAAAGCGGATCTTCTGAATCCATCTGGACAGGTGGACATTCTTTTTTGATATCGGATTCTTTCATGAGGTAATGATACCAGTGGTCTCGCCCCTCTTTCCAATTTAAGTTTCCTTCATCCCCTGTTCGCTTAACAACAATTACGTCTTTAACCTTGTATTTACTTTCTTCTAAGGCAACATCGACATTTTTTTTAAGTTCGACTGGTTTGCCACCACGATACCCACCATCTGCCGTAATCACTAGTGTCGGTTTACAATCTTCAATTCGACCAAGAAGTGCTTCTGGAGAAAATCCACCAAAGACAACAGAATGTACTGCTCCAATGCGAGTACAAGCCAGTGTCGCAATGGCAAGCTCTGGAATCATAGGAAGGTAAATGAGAACACGGTCTCCTTTTTTTACATGGAATTTTTTCAGAACGTTTGCAAAGTGATTTACCTCGCGGTGGAGGTCATGATACGTAAGGACTCTGGATTCATCAGGGTTGTCTCCTTCCCAAATCAGAGCGGCTTTATTTTTTAGAGAAGAATCTAAATGTCTATCTAAACAGTTATAGGAAACATTGAGTTTCCCACCGACAAACCATTCCACCTTGGCCTTAGCAAAATCGTGTTTGAGAACCTTGGTCCATTTTTTAAACCAAGTTAGGCGCTTTGCTTGTTCGGCCCAAAATTTTTCCGGTTTTTCAATGGATTCTTTATATTTTGTTTTGTATTCTTTTAAACTAACGTTCGCTAACTTTGCGAAGTCTTTGGACGGTGCCACGATTCTTTCTTTCGGCATAGATTCCCTCTAGAGAAAGAATGCTGAACTTTTTTTTAAAAAAGTCCAGCATGAATCTGAAAATTTGAATTTAAAAATTGAACCTAATGGGAACCGGTTCGGATCAAATCCAAAAACTCACTGCGAGTGGTGGGATCTGTTTTGAATAGGCCAAGTAGGCTAGAAGTAAAGAGTTCTGAGTTTTGTTTTTCCACTCCACGCATCATCATACATAAATGTTTGGCTTTGATGACAACACCCACACCAAGCGGATCTAAGGTTTCTTGGATGGCTTGTGCAATTTGGTCTGTCAGACGTTCCTGTACTTGGAGACGACGGGCAAACACATCAACAATCCTTGGAATTTTACTGATTCCTATGATTTTTTTATTCGGAATGTAAGCTACATGAGCTCTTCCATAAAACGGAAGTAAGTGGTGTTCGCATAAAGAATACATCTCGATATCTCGCACTAAAACCATACCAGTAGTGCTCTCTTCGAAGATCGCTCCGTTCACAAGTTGGTTCAAATCAGCCTTATACCCACTGGTCAAAAAGTCATAGGCTTTTTTCACACGGTTGGGCGTTTTTACAAGACCCTCTCTTGAAGGATCTTCACCAATTTGTTTTAGGATTTCTTCGATTAAGTTTTCCATTCGATTCCTTTTGACAGATATGTTCCTGGTATCGTGATCCTACATCCCAAATTATGAATGCAGAATAATTACTACTAATTTGACTAGACTTGACTTCTTGGGAAAAGATACATTTCCTTTTTTTAAATTAATTCTAAAGGACATAATCAATAACGAATGCGGCTGAAAATTGGATACGATGCAAGGATGATCGAAAATTCTGGGATTGGGATTCGGATCCAACATATTTTGAAGTTTTGGCCCATTTCCCATCAGCTTGCCGATTTGTTTATCTTTGGTGATCCTAGAATTCTAAAAAAATACAATCTTCCTAAGCACGCAAGTATCATTGAATACAAAACAAGTATCTATTCTCCAAAAGAATTTTTAGGTCATCCCAAAATGGCCGAAATGGATTTTTTAGACATCCCTCATTTTAACATTCCCTTTCCGTACATTCATAAGTGCATTGTTACCATTCACGATCTCATTCCATATCATTTCAAAGCGGCTCATAGTTCTCTCGTCAAACGTGTGTATATGCAAATTGTCTTTCGTTGGATCAAATGGTTTGCTCGCAAAATCATTGCCGTTTCGGAATACACGAAAGAGGATTTAGTAAAAAGTTTTGGATATTCGGAAGAAAAAACTTCTGTAGTCTACAATGGAATTGATTTGAAAAATTTTTCCAAACAACCATCTACAAAACTTTCACAATTTCTTAAAAAAAACAAACTTCCAAAATCATATTTGTTTACGGTTGGAATTGGAAAAACTCATAAAAATTTTCCATTTTTATTATCCAATTTAGAAACACTTTGGGAAAAAAAGAAACTTTCCTTTCCATTGGTGGTAGGTGGTCTTAAGGAAGAAATCCCAGAAGAATTTTTAGAAATCCAAAAAAGATATCCCAACCAAATTTATTTTTTATCTCATCTGCCATATGCAGAACTCCCACTTGCTTACCAAGGTGCAAAAGTATTTCTTTATCCTTCATTGTTTGAAGGGTTCGGATTCCCCGTTTTGGAAGCCCAAAGTGTAGGCACTCCTGTTTTTTCTTCCAACGCCAGCGTTTTACCAGAAGTTTTAGGCAATGGTTACGAATCCTTTGATCCAAAAGATTCCCATTCCTTCCAATCCAAACTACTCGCATTACTGAAAGATTCAAAACGATTGAATGCACTCAAAAGTTTAGGGGAAAAAAATGCGGCTAGGTTCCAGTGGAAGTCTGCCATCCAAAACTTGGAACGGGTGTACGAACCAATCCTCAAAGGAAAAAAAGATTAAACCCTAATTCACATTTTCCGAATTTCCGCAAAATTTGCTAAAATCATTCAAAAAAAATTCTTGTCGTACCATTTGCTAGCTTAGAGACTGATTCTCAGAACCATGATCAAGTGTCACTGTGCAGAAGTTTTCTTTGAATCTATCTTAAATGTTGTCAAAGATACGAATCGCCCTATACTAGAAGTCGCCCGCGAGATGGGAGCGGCTGATACTTGTACGGCTTGTGTTCCGGATATGTTAGCCTTCATCGAGCAGGAATTGGAAGGTCAACTTGCAGGAAATACAAGTCATTGATTCCGACTTAATCGGAACTCTCGTTAAAAAAGCCCAAAACGCAGAAAGAAAACGTACCAATTTTAACTTCCACGAACAAAAGGAAGTGTACCAAAGATTCTTAAACGTTCTTTCAAAAGATACCTACATTCCACCTCACAGACATTTGTCGGATCCAAAACCCGAAACCTTCATCATCCTCGAAGGGGAAATTGGTTTTTTGATTTTTGATGAAAACGGCGAAGTAAAAGAAGCTCATAAACTTTCGGCCAATGGTCCGAAACGTGGGATTGATTTACAACCAGGTGTTTGGCATAGTTTGGTTTGTTTGTCTGAAACAGCAGTTTGTTTTGAAGGAAAGTCTGGTCCTTATGATCCCACAGTTGATAAAGAATTTCATCCAAAGTATCCACTAGAAGGTGATCCAAAGTTTAAAGAAACCATCCGATCATTTGAATCTTTATTTGTATGAAGTGGATTTTTGTTCAGATTCAGTTGCACCTACTTTTGATCATGGTTTCTTTTTCTTTTTTTTGTAAATCCCTGCCATCCATTGTTCCGGTCAAAGAACACAAACTACAATCAATCTCATCTGATGGAATCTTACGTTCCTTTCGGTATTACATCCCCAAACAAATAAATGAAAACAAATTGCCGGTGGTATTTCTATTACATGGTGGCGGTGGAACTGGGGAAGGGATGATTTATCTCACTCGCATGTCTGAAAAAGCAGAGGAATATGGATTCATTGCAGTGTATCCAGATGGTTATGCAAACCGATGGAATGATGGAAGAAAAATTCCACATTCTTTAACGGACAAAAGAAACACAAAGGACGTTATTTTTTTCCGTGATATGATTCGTCATTTGGATGCTGAACATTCCATTGATTACAATCGAATCCATGCGGTAGGAATTTCCAATGGTGGATTTATGACGCAACGTTTGTTATGTGAAGCTCCTGACTTGTTTAGTTCAGGTTATTCTGTGGCAGCAGTGACATCCAGAGGATTAAAGGAAATTTGTGAACATCCCCCGCAAAAATCATTGGGTTTCATTATGGGAATGTCTGATGATGTAGTTCCCTACCAAGGAGGAACCGTTTCCATTCCTGCTGATCCCAATCACCAATCGCAAAGAATTGCTGCAGGAGATGTTCTTTCCTATTTAGAATCATTAGAATATTGGACATCGAGTTTCTCCTGCAAAGAGGAAACAAAATCCAAAAAAAGACATATGAACAAATTTTGGAAGAGGGACATCCAATACACTAAATTCACGGATTGTTCGTCTGACCAAATTGTAGAAGGGTATTTGATCCCTGGTGGCGGTCATATTTGGCCTAACGGTTTTTATTACCAAAATGAAAAACAATACGGATACTTAAGTAAGGACTTGGATACAAGAGAGATTGTGTTACAATTCTTTCGGACTACGTATAAAAAAGAGAAGTTGGTAAATAACAATGCACCATTCGGAAATTAGAAATTCATCCACTGTATTTACCACTTTAGAAACAGGAAAAGGAGAACCTGTTCTTTTCCTTCATGGATTTCCTGATAACCATAAAACATTTGCACCGATTATGGAAGTGATTGGAAAAAAGGGTTTTCAATGCATTGCTCCTGTTATGCGAGGTTATGAACCGTCGACAATTTCTCATGCACATAAATTACATGTCGTCGATTTAGTTGATGATATTTTAGGATGGATGGAGGATAGACTTTGGGACCGAGTTCATCTCGTTGGTCACAACTGGGGTGCAGTCATTGCCTATGCGGCAGGGATGTATTATCCGAATCGTATCAAATCCATCACAAGTCTTGGAGTCCCTTTACTTCGAACCTACCAAGATTCCTTTCTTTGGGCACCCCAACAAACAATTCATTCCTGGTACGTTTTGTTATTCCAAATTCCTTTTTTAGCAGAACTTACGATTCGGACCAATGATTTTGCTTTAGTTGATTTTTTATGGAAAGATTGGTCACCAGGATATACTCCGAACCAAGACCATCTAGCAGAGATTAAAGCTAATTTCCAAAATCCAGGAATCTTATCTTCAGCACTTTCTTATTATAGAAACTTAAATGACCTTTTCACTGAATCCGGTCGGGAAAGTATTTTAGGAATTTTGGATTCAAAAATTACAGTACCCACACAAATTCTCTATGGACTAAACGATGGATGTTTTCATAAGAATCTATTTGAACACCTGCTCGACGAAACAGACTTTCCCTGTGGGTTTCGTAAAATTGGTTTCGATCACGCAGGACATTTCTTACATTGGGAAAAAAGAGATGAAGTGACAAAATTGATTTTAGAATGGTTACAAAAAAATAATTAAGAATCCATTCACTTTCTTTCGTCAAACGTTCTTTAAGGAGATTGGATATGTTTCAAAATATGGGTCTTTATGACAGAATCATTCGAGTGGTCGTTGGCTTGGTATTAGGTGGTCTTTATTTAGGTGGAGTCGTAGAAGGAACAACAGCAATCGTTTTGTTTGTTATCGGCCTTGTAATGATCGCAACTTCTGCTATCGGATTTTGCCCAGCTTACCTTCCTTTCAAAATCACAACAAAAGAAAAATAACAGAAATTGGATTCATCCAACTCACAAATTTAGGTTTGTGAGTTGTTGGTTATTTTTTTAAACTCACGAGAACTTCATAATGTTGAGTTCTTGGAAAAAAATCAAACAACCCCACATAGTGCAATCGATAACCTATCTTTTCTAGTCTTGTAATATCTCTTTTCAGTGTGCTTGGATTACAGCTAGAATATACAATTTGTTTTGGTAAAAACAAAGAAGCGGATTCCACAATTCCTTCGGAAAGTCCGGCCCTTGGTGGATTCACAATCCATATCGGAAACTTTGCAGCATGTTTTGGTAGATGTTTTTGATACAAATCACTGACTTCATATTCAAACTGCAATGCATTGTTTGTTTTCGCATTTTCCTTTGCATATCGAATGCTTTTTTCATGAGATTCCATCCCAAACAGAGAGACGATTTTTTCCCGTATCGATATTCCAATTGTACCACAACCGCAAAAAAGCTCTAAAATTTGAGCCGAATCTGGTAATAAGGATTTGATTTTTTCTAACCATGGTTCTAAAAGAAACCTGTTGATTTGAAAGAATCCACGTTCGGGCACTTTTAGTTTTGTATTAAAAAAAACAATTTCGGTTTGGTCTCTCTCATAATTAACAACGGATTTGGAAGAAAGTCTAAGTTGGATCGATTTTTGTTTCGATACTGACTTTTTAATCCCTTGGGGAATTTCAGCCCATAACAAACGTTTATCGATAGTTTTACACACAAATTGAGATTCATTGACTACTCGGTGGCTATTCTTTGCAAAATATCCAATTTCTTTTCCATCGGATTGCCATTGCACATTGTTTCGGTATTCGTTTTCTGGGCCGGTGACCAGTTCCACTTTCCCTTTCCATTCAGGAAACATAGCTTCGAGTAGTGATGTTTTGATTTGGATTTCATCTTGGTAGGAGATATGGCGGTAACTACAACCACCACATTCCAGAAAAACCGAACAATCTGATGTGATCCTCATTTCTGCCGGTTCAATCACTTCCGAAACAGTTCCAAACCATTCTTTGTTTCCGGTCTTATAAAGACTTATGTCTACCAATTCTCCCGGGATTCCACCCTCAACAAAGACAGCATGACCCTCGTGGTGCGCTAAACAGAAACCACCATTTACCCACTTTTCTAGTTTTATTCGCAACTTTTCCATTCTCTAGAACCATTCATTGAATATTCATTTGACACTGCACTCGCATTTAACATAACGGATAGGTACTCTTGGAGAAGTGGCTGAGTGGTCTAAAGCAGCGGTCTTGAAAACCGTCGTGGTAATCCCACCGTGGGTTCGAATCCTACCTTCTCCGAGTCGCTGGAGACGTGCCTGAGTGGCCGAAAGGAGCGGTTTGCTAAACCGTCGTACGAGCAATCGTACCCAGGGTTCGAATCCCTGCGTCTCCGTTGTTACCGCCATGAATACCGCCCAAATCAAAGAAAAAATCCAGACTCTCAAGGCCTACTTACTGACCGATGAAGCGGCAAAAATTTCGGCTGTTCTACCACTTTATTTTTCTTGGGTTCCCGTATTTACTTGGAAACGAAATGTTCCGGAATTTGTGACTGTTTGTTTGTATTCTGCAGTTAATACTTGTTTGTTCTTACTGGTCCTTCTCTTTGCACAAGTTGTTTCCGTTTTGCCTTTCGTTGGTCTATATTTGGCTGCAACCATTCACTTACTTTCTGTACTACTTTATCTAGGAATTTCTGGATTTTTGATTTACTCCATCCGCTTAAAAAAAAGCATAGAGATACCCGTTCTTTTGGACTGGGTAAAAATGCTTCAAGCATTCATTGCGCCCATAGCTCAACTGGATAGAGTATCTGACTACGGATCAGAAGGTTAGAGGTTCAAATCCTCTTGGGCGCGCGTGGAAGCATTCGAATCGTTTCTTGGCCGCTATACAGAAGCCATTTCTAACCACCCAGAAGAAATTCCCTCTTATTCAGAAATCATCACACGAGATGGAAAAGTAATTTCCTCTGCCTTTAATTCCGTCGAACAAACATTAAATCCTACAAAACACAGCGAAATTTTAGCAATCGAAGAGGCTCTTTCGAAAACGGAAGGTCGATATCTTAACGATCATATTTTGATTACGGCTCTCGAACCTTGTTTACTTTGTGCTGGTGCCATTTTGAGGGTAAAAATTCCAGAAGTGGTTTATTTTGTTCCGGCAAAACCAGGGGAAGGAATTTCTTCTTACACAACCGAATCTATTTATTTATTGAATCATTTTCCGAAGTGCACCCTCATCCCAAGATCCCACATAAAATTTGAATTTCTGAGTTTTTTCAAAGAGAAAAGGTAGAATTCTTTTGAGCGTTTCATTTTATGGAAGCCAGTAGAAACCATTGGAGAGATGTCAGAGTGGTCTATTGTGCATGCTTGGAAAGCATGTGTGCCAAAAGCACCCCGGGTTCGAATCCCGGTCTCTCCGCCAGGTTCTACACCAATTTCCTTCCATCTTAAGTTCGATTTCCACTCTGAATGGAACTAATGGAAAATCTCTCCCGGTTCTTACGTTAGCCTTTTCAAATCTGTTCCCCCAATTTCAGAAGAAAATATCCATAGCCTTCGTAAATATTTCATTGCCTCCAACATACGAACTTCCAAGATCAAAGTGATTCACCAATTTTTATCTCCTATCTTTTGAAATACGGACTTCCATGAGCGAAAACCACCAAGTACTCTTTCGAAAATACAGACCCCAATTCTTTCGCGATGTAATTTACCAAGACCTTGCTGTCGGTTCCTTACAAAACGCATTCAAATCAAAGAAGATTGGTCATGCCTATATTTTCATTGGCCCTCGTGGTGTTGGTAAAACAACCATCGCAAGAATTTTGGCCAAACGTCTCAACTGCGAACGCCCAGATGGAGTTGAGCCTTGTAACGAATGTACTTCTTGTTTAGAAATCACAAAAGGAAATTCGAATGACGTATTTGAAATTGATGCCGCATCCAATAGTGGGGTGGATAATATCCGAGAATTACGCGAGAATGTGAAATTCAATGCGATGGGTGGGAAGTATCGCGTTTATATTTTGGATGAGGTGCATATGCTGAGCGGAGCTGCTTTTAATGCTCTTCTCAAAACTTTAGAAGAACCGCCAGCCCATGTTGTTTTTATTTTAGCAACTACCGAATATCATAAAATTCCAGAAACCATTCTTTCTCGGTGCCAAGACTTTCATTTTAGAAAAGTACCTGTTACTGTTTTACAAAACTACATCGAAACTCTCTGCGAAAAAGAAAACTTAAAGTATGATTCGGAAGGTTTGTTCTGGATTGCTAAAAAAGGGGACGGTTCTGTTAGGGATACACTTTCCTTTATGGAACAAGCTGTCATTTTTACAGATGGCAATCTAACGGGTGTCAAACTAAGAAAAATGATTGGGTATCATGGAATTGATACCTTTACTGATTTTTTAAACCAATTATTAGATTCTTCCCAAAGTGCTCAAATTTTTGAAACACTGGAAAATCTTTTCCAAGCAGGCATTGATCTAGGAAAGTTTGTTTGGGACTTTATTGAATTTTTAAATTCTCTATTACTGATTAAAGACAATTTAGCAGATCGAGAATCCATCAATATCCCTCAGGAAGACCTACAAAAATTAAAACAAAACTATAGAGAATTGGATCGTGAAGTTTTGGTATTACTCGCTGAAAGAATTTTTGCCGTTCATGAAAAATTGAATCTGATGAAACTAAGAAGTTCTTACGAGATGAAAGTTTATTTGGAAATTCAATTTCGAAAATTGATTTTGGACAGAGAAAAACCAAGTGTATCGGGACTTTTAGCAAAAATATCGGAGCTCACTAAACTTGTCCAAGGTGATATTTCTCATATCCCTGACAATTTAGAGTCTGCAAAAAAAATGGTTACCCCCACTTCTTCCGTTGCGCAAAAACAAAATACGGCATCAAACATACAACCGGAACCAACAAAAACCGTTTCCGAAAAAACAATAGAGAGGGAACCAGAAACAAAGCAGGATTCGCAACCAAAACCGAATTTGGATCCAGAAATCAAACTAACTTCGGAACCTAAGTCCACTGCGCCAATACAAGAAGAGGCAGTGAAAACAAAACCAGCAGCCACAACGCCATCCAACCCAGAGGATATGGAAAAACTTTTGAAAGAAAAGTTCTCTGGGATGGAAGTTGATCCCAACCAATTTAAGAATTTATAAGTCCAAAGGTACGTATGGGAATTTTTGACCAAATGAAACAAATGCGAGAAGCTTTCTCGCAACTCGGTAATATCAAAGAAAAACAAGAAGAACTTTCAAAACGTCTCGCACAGATTCGAGTCACTGCCTCTGCAGGTGCCGGTATGGTAGAAGTAACAGCTTCTGCGGACGGTATACTCACTAACCTCAATATCAATCCCATCATGTTTAATGCTGATGATAAAAAAATGTTAGAAGATTTAATCCTCTCTGCCACGAACGAAGTGCAAAGAAAAGCAAAAGAAACTATGGCCCATGAGATGAAAAATGTTCTCGGTTTCAATCCTAGTGACTTTGAAGGTGTTTTCAACCAAATGCAAAAAGATGGAGGGTTTCCTCCTGTCTGATCCACAATTCCAAAAACTAATCCAATCCTTCTCTAGCCTTCCTGGAATAGGAAAAAAAAGTGCTACAAGAATCGGATTTCATATTTTACGAATGGATCCTTCAACTTTTCGTGCGTGGTTGTCTAATATTGAAGAGGCAAAAGCCAAACTACGATTTTGCGATGAATGCGGAGGACTTACAGAAGATCCAGTTTGTTCTATATGTTTGTCCGATAGAAGAGAAAACGGAATACTCTGCGTTGTCGAACAACCAGAAGATATTTTCTTTATTGAAAACACAAAAGAATACGTAGGTAAATACCATGTACTCAATGGTGCCATTTCTCCTTTAGATGGAATTGGACCTGACCAATTGCGGATTCGCCAGTTAATACAAAGATTAGAAGATGGCGAAGTGAAAGAGGTTTTGATCGCAACCAACCCAACACTCGAAGGTGACGCAACAGCTTCTTATCTATCGACTGTGATCAAACCAATGGACATTAAAATCACTAGGATTGCACATGGGATCACTATTGGTGGCACTTTGGAATATTCTGATCAATACACTTTGGGAAAAGCAATTAAATCAAGGTTAACACTTTAATTCTGATTCAAATCTTTACAAACATAAGATCAGCTAGTTTTTTAAGCTTCTGCCAGTTCTTTAATTTTTACTTTCGCTGTGTTTAACCATTCAACAGTACTATCATAGTAATCCTGCGAATTCGGAAGAGGGGAAAAATCGCCTATTTCAAATTTAAGGACAGTATCCTCATTCGTTGATAAAAAATATTTATAACTGACATCATATTCTGAAGGATCTAAATTAGCTTTTGGTAAATATAAGTTCAGTTTTAAAGTTTTCAGTTCATCAAATTCAGTCACTACCATCTTGGCGTACCCTTCCCATTCGATAACAGTATTCAATGTTAACGATCCGCCAGAATAATTTTCTGGAATATTGTCCCATTCTTTAATGAATTTTGGATTAGTCAGTATTTCCCAAACTTTATCTTTAGATGCATTAACAAAAATTTGATCTACTACTTTTAACATATCATCCCCCATTAATGAAAAATAGTATTAAAATTTTTAATTTTTACTATGCCAAACTAAAATCGATGTTCGAACACAATAAAAGCTTCTCGAAGCACTCGTCCATATTTGGAATCTAACAATACAAAAAGAGCATCGCCAGCTACAAAATAACCAGATCTAAAAATGATTTGGAAATCAGACGTTACGTTATACCGAATGTTAAAATTATATTCCATCCCCATATAAGTGGATGTTCTGTATCCATTGAGTTCGCTAAACTCTCGATTGATCCGAATCTCCGGTGATTTTGTCGCCCAAAGTTGATAGTAACCTAAAGTAAATTGGTAAGGACCGAAGGCGATGATATTAGAATAAAATCCATATTCATTCAAACCAGAAAAACTGGAACCATTGAACAATGCGTAACCACCGGTAAAGTCGGTTGCTATATTTGAAATAGAAAACCCTGGTGCTAAAGTACGATATCCATTGCCTTTTAGATTGGCCTCGTGGCCTTTTTCGTCATAACCTGGTCTACCAGTAGTGCCAAGAGCAATTAAGTTAAAGTTAAGCGATTCACTCCAGCGGTACGTAAATTGAAAATCGTACATACCACCTTTTATAAAATTCCTTTGTGTTGTATTGTATATTGTAACATCACTTGTATCTGTTACTGCTCGTAATTTTTTTACGGTTCCTGTATTCAAGATTCCATGAACGATAAAGGAAAACTTTTGAAAATTAAATTCGTTATGCATTCCATACCATGCAAGTCTTGCTGTTTCATTATCAGACTTATCGTTATCATCTAAGAAGTAGGCATAAACTTCATTACGGATATTTCGAAAGTATTCAAATTTTAATCGATTGTAATAGATATTCGAACTTTGGTAGTTTTTGTCCGCAAATCCATTTTTATCAACGTCCATAAAGCTTTGGTCGCGTGCTCGCAAAATTCCACCTTCCAAAGACAAACGTAAGAATTGGAAATTTTTAAGAATACTCACTCCTGTGCCGGTAGAAAATAAAACCCGTCCTTGTGCAGAACTAAAAAGTTGTTGGCCTACTTTGATAAAAAGTCCCGATTCAGGAATTCGAAAATTTAAATATAGAAAGTTTGTTTGGACATTTACCGCAGCAGTTCGACCTCTTTCTCCACCTGACCCTGGTCCTACCAAACCTGGGTCAAAGCCATCTGGACCAGTAGCTCTTAAGCCTTTCCCTCCAAATGGAATATCACCAACTTGCATCCCCCAAACTCCCTCTACATATTTGTTAGCAGAGAAACTCATATTGTATAAAAAACGAGAATCGTAATAACTAACGTCTTCTTTTCTAGGTGTGATTTGAGTTGGTAAACCTTGTTGTCTCCTTTCTAAATCTGATTGAATGGTTTGTTGTTCTGATTGGAGACGTTCTGTATTTTCCTTTTCTAAATTAGTGATTGGAGTCACTGGTGTTTTTCTTTCTAATAAAACATCTCTTCCAACGTTTGTTGCACGAACACGAAAAGATCCATTGAAATTCATAAAAGTTCTTTGTGATTCTTCCTCTTGTGCAATCAAAACACTGCAAGGAATCAAAAGAAAAATAGAATAAGATAAAAATAAATTTCGCAATGACATTCGTTGTTATTCTTTTTTAACCCATTGATTGGATTTAAAATATTTGTTTATCAATCCTTGAATTTTGCCGGTTCGCTTTAGTTCTTTGATAAAAAAATTTAAGTTATAAAGAAATTCTACATCTCGTCTGGCTGTAGCCATACTGATATGATCCTCTTGCACAACTCCGAGAATAGGCAAATAGTTTGCGCGAAGTGAAGAGTCTTTTTGTAATAGTGCTTGGATATAAAAGGAATCTGCCACGAAAGCGTTCACATTATTTTTTTTTAACTCATTTAGTGCGGCTTCATTTGTGAAATAAGAAAAGATTTGTGCTTTAGGAAAAGCATCTCGTAAAAATTGATGATTGGAACTATTCGCAAGTACAGAATAGGAAATTCCTGTAATATTTGTTAGGTCATTCAAATTACGAAATAATTGGACCGTGACGATTTGACCTACTGGCTCCGGTGGAAGTGCCGTTCGATTCACCAAAGCGGCCGGTGTCGAAATCAAATAGGGATCTGTAAAATAAACATCTCTAAAACGATTGATGGAAGAGGATATTCCAGCCATCGCAATTTGTGTATCACCTTTCTCTAACATTCTCGCATGTTGATCAAAAGTTCTAAGGGGAATAATTTTTAAATCTACATCTAAAAATTTTGCATACTCTTGGGCAAGTTCTACATCTAATCCGGGAAAATTCGGATTGGGATTTTCGATATAAAATGGATCATAAAATTCATTAACTGAAACCGTCAGAGTTTTGGTTTTTTTAATTTTTTCCAAAACCTGACTCGGCTCGCCTGAAATAGAAGCGGTGAAAAAAAATGCCCAAAGGGATACAAGCCCAATGTATTGGATCCTTAGAAGAGGTGACATCCCCATTACCTTTTCTTCGGAAATGGAAACGGCAAGGAAAAATTAAGGATCGATTAGGACAAATTCGGTTCGACGATTTTTTTTAGAGGAGGCCTCATCCGTGCCTTGGACCATTGGCTGGGTTGGGCCTTTTCCTTCTGTTAAAATTCGTTTTGGATCTACCCCTTTAGAGACTAAATATTGTTTAACGGAATCTGCCCTTTCTTTTGAAAGTGTCATATTATCTTCAAAAGTTCCTGTTAGATCTGTATGACCAATAACCTTCATTTTTTTATCTGAATTTTCATGGAGATAGTCAACAATTGCATCCAAAGGCACAGAAGATTCAGGTTTCAAAATAGAAGAGGCTCTTTCAAAGTAAACCGAATCCAAAGAGATTTTTTTCGTTTCTTCCAATTTCTTTTGTACTATCTTCTCTTGCTTCGGAACTGATGCAGTAAAAAGATCAAACGACCTTCCTTCCACTCGACGACAAAACAAAAATGTTTTTTTTACCTGTTGGAATACAATGTAAGCTTCATCTTCACTTGAGTTGATAGGAGCACCTAAATTCTCGACATCCTTAAACGAGTCGCCATCTATCTTTGCCATGTACAAATCAAAACCTCCATAACCACCTGGACGATTTGATGAAAAGAAAAGAATACTGCCATCGTCATTAAAGGCAGCAGCAATTGTCGCATAATTATCATTAATAGTTGATGGTAGCAGTTTTGGTGTAGTCCATTTCTCTCCTTTATATTGGCTAAAATATACTTTTGCCAAGTTTGGTTTTCCAAATGGATATCTTGTAAAAAGTAAAGTGTCTCCAAGTAAATGAGGATTCTCTTCTATTTCTTCTGTGTTGATAGGAGCGGGCAATGCCACAGGGCTACTCCAACTTTTTCCATCCCAATTGGAAACATACAAATCTCTTGAAATGCCTACCTTTCCATCAGGTAACGTCACTTCTATGGATCCGTCTCGGTTAGATGATAAAAGTAATGTTTTTCCATCTCGAGAGATAAATGGACTTTGGTCATCAAAAGGGGAATTCAAAACATCCACTTCCTCTGGAAAATCCCAAGTCCCATCTTTTTTTCGTTCCGATTTAAAAATCTCCGTATAACCACGATTAGAACGTTTGGAATAGAAATACAAAGTTTTGGCATCAGGTGTCATCGTTGGTCCGAATTCCTGAAATTCGGTATTGATCGGACCTTGGATGGGAGCTACAACGAGGTTTGGTTCACTAGGTTGCACCTGAGCTACAATCGGTAGGGCGAAAAAAAAACAAAAAGATAGAATGGTGAAAAATTTGGAAAAACTAAAATTCAATGGAGTTTGAGAATTCCAAGTCATTCCTTGGAATAAAATTTCGGAAATAGACGAATCACGCATATTACCCGGATAGTTGCTGATACGGGGAAAAAAGTGAGGATGGAGATATCCGATATTCGCATAACTGCCATTTATCGTGTTTTCTCCGTGGGCCGTATATTCCTCCAAACTCTGCGAGTATCTGTATTGCGTATAAACACCCCGCCTTACAAATACTGATTGACGTAAGTTTGATTTTTTATTCTCGAATGGTTGGGATAAAAGCGAATAGGGCATTTGACACCTCGGTCATCTGCCCTAAATTACTAACGAATGTAAGGTTTCAATACATCCGGAATTTGGAAGGTTCCATCCGCCGATTGGTAGTTTTCGATCACTGCAGCGAGTGTTCGACCGATCGCAAGACCGGAACCGTTCAGAGTATGGACGAGCAGGTTTTTTCCTTCCTTTGACTTGTATCGAATTTTTCCCCGTCTTGCTTGATAGTCTTTGAAGTTAGAAACAGAGGAAATCTCCATAAAACGGCCAAGTCCGGGCATCCAAACTTCAATATCGTAGGTTTTGGAAGAAGCGCTAGACATATCCTTACTGCAAAGTAACATCACACGGTAGGGAAGTTTCAACTTTTGCAGAATGGATTCGGCATCTTGGAGCATCTTTTCATGAGCTGCTTGGGAAGTTTCCGGTTCTACAAACTTCACAAGTTCCACTTTTTGAAATTGGTGAACTCGCACAAGACCGCGTGTATCTCGCCCGTAAGAACCCGCCTCTCTACGAAAACAGGAAGTATGTGCACAAACCGAAATGGGTAATTCTTTTTCTGAAATGATTTCATCCCGGTAATAGTTGGTCAGAGGAACTTCCGCTGTTGGAATCAAATTAAGTCCGTCTTTTTCGAGTCTGTAGAAATCCTCAGCAAATTTAGGAAGTTGGCCTGTGGCCGTCATGGACTCATCATTCACAAGAACCGGAACCCACATCTCTTCATACCCATTTTCAGAAGTATGGGTATCGAGCATTAGATTCATGAGTGCTCTTTCTAGTTTGGCACCAAGTCCACGGTATGTATAAAACCGAGCACCGGAAAGTTTGACTCCACGTTCAAAGTCAAAAATTCCCAAAACCTCACCAATATCAAAATGAGTTTTTGCTTCAAAGGAAAGTTTCGGAACATCTCCCCACTGCCGGACAAGTACATTATCTGCTTCTGATTTTCCTTCCGGGACAGATGGATCGAGTAAGTTAGGAAGGCCTAAATTCAAGTCATGCAAAGATTCTTCCTGTTTTGTCAGTTCTTCTTCAATTGCTTTGATTTGATCTCCAACTCCTTTCATCGAAGCTGAAATTTCAGTGATATCTTTCCCTTGTGACTTTTGAATTCCAATTTCTTTAGAAACTCGATTTCTCTCAGCGCGAAGGTCTTCTACTTCGAGTTTTAACTTTCTTTGTTTTTCAGAGATAGATTTAATTTTTGCTTCAATGTCTGTAGAGATAACACCTCTTTTTTGTAAGGTGGAAAGTAACTCTTCTGGGTTTTGAACAATACGGTTGATATCAAGCATGGTGATAAGCCTTTCTTTGTGTGAATTTTAGTGAATTTTGATAAATGCGATCTGCTACTTCAGCATTGGATTCTGTTCGTAAAGAAAACATTTTCTCAAGAACAAATGGTAAATGAGAAGAATCATTTCGTTTGCCTCTGTGCGGCATCGGTGATAAAAATGGAGCATCTGTTTCGATGAGAATGGTCTCCAAGGGAATCTTTCGTGCTGCTTCTTGGATATCGGTCGCTGACTTAAACGTAACGATTCCTGAAAAAGAAACATAGTAACCTAAATCAACAAACTGTTTGGCTGCTTCATAATCATAAGTAAAACAATGAATCACACCAAAGGCTTTTGATTTATATTCTTTCAATGCTTCATAAGTATCTTCAAAGGCATCACGAGAATGAATCACCACTGGTAAATTGTATTCAGAAGAAAATTCTAAAAACTTTCGTAACACTTCATTCTGCGCAAGTCGTGTGCTCGCATCATGATAGAGATCGACACCAATCTCACCGATTGCTGAAAATTTTGGATCTTCCATTCGGGATTTTGCTAAATCTAAAATTTGATCTGCATTAGGGAATTCATGAGTTTCCGTAGGATGACAACCAATCGAGTAAAAAATCTCTAAATCATCTTTCGAATGAGTTTCTGAAATACGAACAGCTTCGACTGAACTTGGCAGATCAATCCCAATTTGGACCATCCGGTCTACACCAGCTGTTCGGGATTTCGCCAGAGTTTCTTCAATCTCTTGGCCTTGCTCTCGAATTATGTCTAAGTGGCAATGAGTATCAATGGTTGAATATCCCATAAATAGCAAGATTTGTAATTTCCACTGGATGAAAATGAAAATTCAATCGAAAGATATAGTGGGTACGATAAGTTTTGTTTAAATAGTCGAAGGTCTAAAAAGAACGTGGAAGTAAAACAAAGACTACATCTAATTTTTTACCGATTACGGTATAAAGTCCAGGAATGGAAGCTTAAGTTATCCCAACGTTACGAGGACTTGGACAAAAAAGGTCGTGAACGTCTGACAATTATGGTCATTCCTCACACTGATCGTAGAACCATTAACTTTGTGATCTCTTACAAAGCGATTTCCATCTTCATTGGAATCATGGTGATTCTTCTTGTGATCAGCGCTGTGAATGTTTTATCTCATAGTGGATCCATCCACCAACTCACAGAACTCAATTTAACAAACAAAGACTTTATCAGACAATCTTCAAAGATGAAAGAAGAGGTTAACTCTCTTCACGAAACCATCCAATACTACTACGAAAGAATTTCTAACCTTTATATCAAACTCGGCGGAGATCCTTCTCGAGTTTCCAAAGGGATGGGTGGACAAGCTGGACAATTTCTCGCATTACAAGGAACACCACAGTCCGACATCACAGATGAATCCTTTCGCATCAAAGAAGACATTCATAATTTAAAATTATCCTCTGAACTTTCTGAAGAGATCATCAAACTCATCAAAAAAAGAAAGAGCATCATTCGTAACACTCCATCCATTTGGCCAACGAAAGGTTATGTATTATTTCCATTCGGAAAATACATTTCTCCAGTGACAGGAAAAGAAGAAATCAACCGAGGACTAGACATTGGATCCTTTCCTGGTGCCGAAGTCATTGCAACGGCTCCTGGAATTGTTTTCGATACTGGATACTCTCCAGCGACAGGTTACTACGTAAAATTATCACATCGATTTGGTTGGAAAACAATCTACTCCAACCTCGATAGAATTCGCGTTAAGAAAAACGAAAAACTCTCCAAGGGTGACATCTTAGGTTATGTTGGAAAATCACCAGAAAATCCGATTTACCATCTTCATTATGAAGTACATGTTGGTACCCAAGCGTTGAATCCGTTTTCGTTTCTCAACCAAATTCAAGAATAATGTCCAATCCATCTACAGAAGAAGAATTTTTAGTTAATAGTATCATAGGGGAAGGCGCCGAGTTCGTAGGCGAATTTAAGTTCCCAGGTCTCATTCGTATCGATGGAAAATTTCGAGGAGTCCTCGAAACTACCGGAAAGGTACTTATAGGAAAATCAGGAATCGTCGATACAGATATTAAAGCGCGAGTGGTGGTTGCCGGAGGAGAAATCCGCGGAAACATCTATGCAACAGAACGAGTTACATTACTTTCTAGCTGTCGATTGGAAGGTGACATTGTTACCCCTCGCCTCATCGTAGAAGAAGGGGTAGTGTTTCACGGAAAATGCACAATTAATCCCACTCGTCATTAGGCGGGTTTATGATCATCCAAAACAACAACCCTAAGTCGGTATCCACTCAGGCAAAAAAAGGATCCAAAGAAAAACTCTCAGGTTCTTTTGGCCCGGTTGATGAATCCAAACAAAGTTTTTTAGATATTTTAGAATCCATCGTCCCCGCAGGAAAAGAAGAAACCAGAGAACTGAACGAACTCTGGAAAGATTTACCTGATTTGGAAAAGGAACTGATCAAAGATCCCAATCACAGAAACCTAGAATCCTACAAAAAACATATTAAACAAATCGCAGAACTTATTCTTAAAAAAAACTACAAGGTCATGCAAGCGCCCCAACGAGGACGAAATGACCAAAAAGACGTACGTTATGTAAAGGTTGTGGATGAAAAGTTGGATCTACTCGCCAAAACCATGTTTTCTCCGAACAACAGTGCGTTCGTGATTTTGAAACAATTAGATGAAATTAGGGGTCTATTGATTGATCTAAAAGGATAAATCTTTGCAAACTAACGAACGCGCTAAGTCAAAAAATCTTCGTGTCCTCTCTAAAACCTTTTCCTATTTAAAACCCTATAGATTCCAAATGATCCTTTCCTCACTGGCTCTGCTTTTTACTGCCGGAGTGACTTTGGGACTCGGACAGGGTTTACGCCATTTGGTGGATGCAGGATTTTCAGCCAGATCCAAACAAGAATTAGGTTACTCTCTTGCCTTTATTATTTTAGTCGGAATCTTCCTTGCGATTGGAACTTACATTCGTCATTACGCAGTTTCATGGATTGGCGAACGAGTGGCTTCAGACATTCGAAGGGACGTATTCAAACATATCATCTTCATTCATCCCAGTTTTTTTGAACTCAATTCTCCGGGAGAAATCCAATCACGAATCACAACGGATACCACACTCATCCAAACGGTAATCGGGTCATCCGCATCCATTGCCCTTAGAAATGTTTTGATGTTTGTCGGTGGGATTATTTTTCTATTTATCACCAATGCAAAACTCACGATGATTGTTCTCTTCAGTGTACCTTTCATTGTGTTCCCGATTTTGTTCTATGGAAAAAAAGTAAGGAATTTATCTCGCACCACTCAGGACAAAATTGCAAGCATTGGAACATACGTCAGTGAATCCCTTCTCAATATCAAAATCCTACAATCCTTCCACCACCAAGAAGAAGACATTGAAAAGTTTTCACACACCGTTGAAGCAGCCTTTGATGTGGCAGTCGCTCGCATCAAACAAAGAGCTCTTCTCATTGCGGCTGTCATTCTCTTCATCCTTACAGGAATCAGTGTGATGTTATGGATTGGTGGAACTGATGTACTCGAAGGAAAGATTACCGGTGGAGAACTCATCGCATTTTCTTTTTATGCGATCATGGTTGCCAATAGTGTCGGTGCCGTTTCTGAAGTTCTCGGCGATTTGCAAAGGGCAGCCGGTGCTACAGAACGATTAATGGAACTTCTTTTATCGGAATCAGAAATCAAAGATCCTAAGTTTCCAAAACCAATTGCAGACGTATTGCATCCAACGGAAGGCAATGGATCTTTATCCCTCAATGGTTCTTCCACACAGAAAGGACTAAAAATTAATTTAGACCATTTGGAGTTTTCATACCCATCTCGTCCGGAACACAAAGCCATCCGGGGAATTCATTTAGAAATTCCTGCCAACAAAACCACAGCTCTTGTTGGTCCTTCCGGCGGGGGAAAGAGTACACTCTTTGAACTCATCCTCAGATTCTATGATCCCACTGCAGGAAAGATTCTTATTGAAGGTGTGGATCTGAAAGATTTAACTTTAAAAGATTTACGCTCCCTCATTGGCTTTGTACCACAACAACCCATTCTCTTTAGCGGAACTTTACGAGAGAACATTGCCTACGGAAAACCAGATGCAAGTTTTGAAGAAATAGAGAAGGCCGCTGCCAGTGCCTATGTCACAGAATTTTTAAATCAACTTCCTGATGGGTACGATACCAACTTAGGACATTTAGGAACAAGACTCTCTGGTGGACAAAAACAAAGGATCGCAATTGCAAGAGCCATTCTTCGCAACCCAAGAATTCTTTTATTGGATGAAGCCACTTCGGCCCTTGATTCAGAATCAGAACAAATGATCCAACGTGCTTTGGATTTTTTAGTGAAAGAAAGAACGACCATTATGATTGCTCACAGACTTTCCACAGTTGTGAAATCAGATCAAATCGTTGTGATTAAAGAAGGGGAGATTGAGTCCGTCGGAACGCATGACGAACTCATTCGAAAAAGTGAACTGTACGAGCGACTAGCGAAACTACAGTTTCACACCGAGCTGCTCTAAAATTCTTTCCATATCATTTAGATTAGCGTAAGAAAAAACGATCTTCCCTTTTCCATTAGTTTCATTGTGGGCCACTTCCACTTTGGAACTATATTTGTTTCTTAGTTTGGATTCTAATTTTACGATACTTGCATCTCGTTTGTCAGGACCCATAGAAGAGGACTTTGATTTTTTATCTGGGTGCAAAAGATTAGATACAAAGTTTTCTACCTCTCGAACATTCCATCCTTCTGCGATGACTTTCTGACCCACTTCCAATTGTTTTTTAGGATCGGGAATCGAGAGAAGGGGGCGTGCCTGTCCTTCCGAAAGTTTTCCTTCCTTCACTAAGTCTTGTAATAATTTAGGCAGAGAGAGAAGACGAATTAAGTTAGAAATGGTGGCTCGGTTTTTTCCCACGCGAGTCGCAAGGTCTGTCACCTTTAACCCTCGTTTGTCGATAATGGCTTGGTAAGCCAAAGCCTCATCCATAGGATTTAGATTTTCTCTTTGGATATTTTCAATGAGGGCAAGTTCCATCATGTCCGCTTCCGAAAGATCACGAACGATCGCAGGGATTTTTGCAAAGCCTGCAAGTTTGCAAGCGCGTAATCTTCTTTCTCCCGCCACCAAAAGAAATCCAGAACCCGAAGGATTTTTTTGTACAACGATGGGTTGGATCACTCCATGTTCCGTGATAGTATTGGATAACTCTTGGATGGAAGCATCGGAGAATTGTTTTCTTGGTTGGTGTGGGTTTGGTAAAATTTCTGTGACTTTAATTTCTCTTAGGCCAGTTTGTTCCTCTTTAGAAATCTCAACGTTGTTTTCATTTACAGGAATTAAATTCCCAAGTCCTCTTCCTAAAACTTTACCTTTGCCGAGTGCCATAACCTTATGCCTTCCCTACAATTTCTTCCGCTAAACTTTTATAACTTTTTGCACCCACACCATCTGGATCATAGTAGTTGATCGGTTTTCCAAAAGAAGGTGCTTCTGATAATTTTACATTTCTTGGAATGACGGTTTCATATACTTTCTCTTTGAAATAGTTTCGAACATCTTCCGCAACTTGGTTTGCTAAGTTAGTTCGTTTGTCATACATCGTGAGAAGTACTCCTTCGAGTGCGAGTGATGGATTCCATTGCGACTGCACGAGAGAAATAATTCGCATGAGCTGTGAGAGTCCTTCGAGAGCAAAGTATTCTGTTTGCAAAGTGATCATCACTGACTGAGAAGCACAGAGAGCATTGATGGTAAGAACACCGAGAGAAGGGGGACAATCGATTAGAATATAATCATAAGATTCTTTTACAGATGCCAAAGCATCTTTCAATTTGAATTCCTTTCTTTCCATTCCGAGGAAATCCACTTCCAAACCGGAGAGGTTGATGTTGGAAGGAATGATATCCAAATTGTTTACGAATGTTTTTTGAACCGCTTCTCTTGCAGAGAGTTCCCCGATCAAAACTTCATAAGTAGTTTTTTGTAAAGACTGCACTTCCAACCCAAGTCCAGAACCTGAGTTCCCTTGTGGATCGATATCAAGGAGCAAAACTTTCTTTCCCAAATCAACAAGATTGGATGCCAAGTTTATCGCTGTTGTCGTTTTACCGACTCCACCTTTTTGATTACTGATAGAAACAATTTTACCCATTCTTGCTTTTCGTCTCCTTTACGATTTCTTTCCAGTCGCGGGGGAATCCCTTTTTAGGAAGGGAATTCTTTTGTAGTATTTTTATATGTCTCTTTCCCACAAACTCTAATTCGGGAATGGGAATTTCTTTTTTCATAAAGAATCCATTGTTACTAAGAACCTCTGTTTCTTTTTCTAAATCTTGGTAAGGCTGTGCAAGGAAGGGACATAAGATTCCTTTTTGCTTCACCATTCTTGTTGTGACTTCCGCAATGTAGGGATAAGGAACCATTGCTCTTGAAGTGACTACATCAAAATTGGAACTAATCTCTTCTGTCCGTGCGTAGATAAAGTCCACTCGCTTTTTGACTTTGGAAAGGCTTCCAGTTTCAATTTCTGTTTCAAGAAGTGCGAGCTTTCGTTTTTGAGAATCCACGAGAAAAACATGCGGTGCTTTTTTTAAGAGAGCAAAAAGAAAACCGGGAAGACCTGGCCCAGTTCCTACATCGGCCACATTTGTTTCACGTGAAACAAATCCGGTGACTTTCAGTTTCCAAACAAAGACCAGCGATTCAATAATATGTCTCTCGAGAATCTTCTCTGAATCATTCCGAGAAAAGAATCCTCCTTTCTCATTGTCTCGTTTGAGAAACTCATAATAGTTCTTCACTAGTTCCCAATCAAACTCAGGTTCGAGTGTTGGGAAAAGATCGGGGATGATGGTTTGGATTTCTTCTTGGATGGTTTTTTCTGACATAATCGTATTATCGTTTTAAATGAATTCGCCGATGTCTCCTGTAGGAGAACTCTTTTCCATGATTCGAATCATTAGTTTTTTAATCATCCTTTCCTTTCCTATTTTAGGTTACACACCTGGCAAGTGGTCCCATAAAGATGCATACCTATTTAAAAAAGTTAAAAAAGTTCCAAACAAAGAAATCGTCCGAAACGGCGAGGGTCAGGTTGTTTATGTCGCAGAATATGAGTACAACAGTGACGGAAAACTAATTACCGAAACATATTCGGATAAAGAAGGGAAGGGTGATGGAAAAACATCTTTCCGTTATACAGATGGTTTACTTTCGAGCGAAGAAGTTTACGACAATGGTGGTCATCTAGTCGAACGAAAGGATTTTCAATTCAAAGGTCGCGCTTTGAAAAAGATGAATGTGAAGGATGGAGAAGGTAGACTATTGATTGTTTATTCCATCGAGAGTGATGGCGAAGGAAATATCTTTGCTGCTGAAGGTAAAAATTTAGAAACCAAAGACAATGAATCTTTCCGATTTCAAATCGATCCTAAACGTCCAAATGTTCAAATTCAATATCTGACTGATGACAAAAAGAAAGGTCTTGGTGAAATTCATTTTAAGTTTGATGCAAAGGGAAACCTGGTCGAAAGAGAATTCTTCCAAGGTGAAACCCGCCGTGTGCACAAACTCAAATACAAAGCCGATGGAAGTTTGGAGTCCCATTCGTTTCATGTGAAACAAGGGGACAACTGGATCTTGGAAAAGACCCACGTAATGGTTTACGAATAGAAAAAATTTCAGCAAGACAGCAGGAATCGATCTAGTAACCAAAAGTTCGAACACCGTGACTTCGAAACAAAGAACGTCTGAGTGTTGGAATTAAAATAATCTCAAAGCAAGAGAGCAAAAGGTTTATCTGAATTCAAAGTTTGATTTCAGAAAGTTAAAAGTGCAAATTAGATCTTTCAGAAATCTGTCTTAGTCTTTCAAAAATCTTCCTCTGGGATTCTGCAATACAACTCAAAAGGTTTTTAAATTGGGACAATCGATTCAAAGAAGACCAAAAATAAAAAAAGCCAAGAAGGAATATCCCTCTTGGCTTTTTGATTTTAAGGAAGATTCCTCGTTTGTTTTTTTAGTTATCGTCTATCCACCAAATGATATAGCAGAAGATCCACATCAGAAGGATCTACTCCTGAAATATGGAGAGCATTTTCTAAATTCATAGGACGGTGTTTTTCCAACTTCACCACAGCTTCTGTCTTCAAACCTTTCACACTTGCATAATCAAAATCATTTGGAATCTGAAAGTTCAAAAACTTCTTACGGTATTCGATGGTTTCCAATTCTCGTTTCAGATATCCTTCGTATTTAACTTCCATCTCCAGAACTGCTTTTTCATCTTCATTTAAATTTTGAAGTTCAGGCAGGAAGGACTCGATGTCTTCGATTTTGATATCAGATCGTTTCAGAAACGAAGCAACCGTGTGGCCAAACTTATAATTTTCAATCTTCTTCTCTTCTAAAACCTTTGTGAGTTCCTCTGTTGGCTTCATGGAAGTCACAAACATTTGCGTTTTGATTTTATCGATCCGAGCATAACGATCTTTCATATCTGTATAGAGAGACTCGTCAACAAGTCCCATCTCATATCCATACTGCATCAGTCTTTGGTCCGCATTGTCTTGGCGAAGGAGTAGGCGGTACTCGGCCCGGCTTGTGAACATTCGGTAAGGATCTTCTACACCTTTATAAACCAAATCATCTACAAGAACTCCGATGTAAGATTCACTTCGTTTGAAAAAAATCGGCTCTTCTTTTCTTACGGAACGAATCACATTATAAGCAGCAACAAGTCCTTGGGCTGCCGCTTCTTCGTAACCAGTCGTTCCGTTGATTTGGCCTGCATGATAAAGACCTTTTACTTTTTTAGTTTCGAGTGTGGGATTTAGTTCTGTAGGATCTACAAAATCATATTCGATGGCATAACCCGGACGCATGAGTTCCACTTCTTCCAAACCTTTGATGCTTCGAAGAAACTTCCATTGCACTTCCTCAGGCAAACTTGTGGAAACTCCATTGAGATACATCTCGTTGGTTTCGTATCCTTCCGGTTCGATAAAGATTTGATGGCGGTCTCTTTCCGCAAAGCGAACCACCTTATCTTCAATCGAAGGACAATACCTCGGCCCAACACTTTTGATCTGACCCGAATACATCGGTGAGTATTCTAAGTTTTGTTTGATGAGTTCATGAGTGGTGTCGTTGGTGTAAGTGATGTAACAAGGGATTTGTTTGCGATCAATCTTCTTTGTTGAAAAAGAAAACGGACGAGGATTCTCATCTCCATCTTGGATTTCTAGTCCCTCTAGGTTGATGGAATTTTTATGAACACGAGCAGGGGTTCCCGTCTTAAGTCTTCCGAGTCGCAATTCAAAACGAGCGAGTGTATGGGAAAGTCCTTTGGTTGTAGGTTCGCCAATCCGACCTGATTCTTTTTGGTAAGTTCCAATATGAATCACACTGGATAAAAATGTTCCGGTGGTTAGAATCACATGCTTCGTATAAAAAGTAAAACCTCGGCCAGTGATGACACCAGTCACTTGGTTTCCCTCAACAATCAAATCCTCAACTGTATCTTGTCTGATCGAGAGTGTTTGTAATTTTTCCAACTGGTGTTTGATCATGAGTTGGTATTGTTTTTTCTCAGCTTGTGCACGCGGGGCCCACACGGAAGGACCTTTGGATGTGTTTAACATCTTAAATTGAATTCCAGTTTGATCAATCACTCGACCCATCAGTCCACCGAGTGCATCCACTTCACGAACCATATGTCCTTTGGCAATCCCACCAATCGCAGGATTACAACTCATCTGCCCAATGGTATCCAAGTTCATTGTGATCAGTAAAGTTTTGAGTCCTGCTTTCGCAGAAATATAAGCAGCTTCTGTTCCGGCATGACCGGCACCAACAACGATACAATCAAATTGGTTGGGATAAAAGGATGGATTCATATTATGTCTTCTTAGTAATTCAGTTCTTAAAAAATGCGAGGGAGAGGGTTTCGAAAATCTACTCCTTAGAACGATATCAAAAGCATCGGCCTATGCTTCGAGAGAAAAAAAGATAAAATTCATTTTCTAATTTTGAAACTCCAGAAGATTGGAAGGATAGGAATCTCAATGGCTCAGAATTCATTCCCTTATACCTACTTCGAAGGAAAAATCGTTCCTTCCGAGGACGCAAAAGTTAGTGTCCAAACCCATGCCTTACAATATGGGACAGGTGTCTTCGGTGGAATCCGTGGATATTATAACGAAGCGAAAAAAAACCTTTATGTCTTCCGATTGCCAGAACATTGCAAACGACTTGTGAACTCCACAAAGATCATGCAGTTGCAAATCCAAATCACACCGGAAGAAATCCAATCCATCATTCTGGATCTCCTTCGAAAAAATGACGCTAAACAAAATGTATATTTACGTCCTTTCATTTATACTTCTGCCTTACAACTTTCTCCTCGCTTCCATGATGTGAAAGCAGACATCACAGTTTATGCATTGAAGTTGGACGACTACCTCGATACACAAAATGGACTGACTACCATTGTATCTTCTTGGCAGAGATTTTCTGATAACCAAATCCCCACTCTTTCAAAAGTGAGTGGTGGGTATGTGAACTCAGCTCTTGCAAAATCAGAAGCCGTTCAAAATGGAATGGATGAAGCTATCTTTTTAGATGCGAGAGGATTTGTATCAGAAGGTTCTGCAGAAAATCTTTTTATCGTTCGTGATGGAGTGATCCATACACCAACCATTCCATCTTCAATTTTAGAAGGGATCACTCGTCGTAGCATCATTCAAATTGCAAAAGACTTAGGGATCCAAGTTGTGGAAAGAGACATTGCTCGTTCTGAACTTTATATCGCTGATGAATTATTTTTTTCAGGCACAGGTGTGCAAGTGGCTTGGGTGAAAGAAGTGGATCGTCGTGTGATTGGAAATGGAAACATAGGACCCATCACCAAAAAAATCCAATCTATCTTTTTTGAAGCTGTTCGTGGTGAACAACCAAGTTATATGAATTGGCTGACTCCGGTATACTAAAGACCAATGGCTGATGCTTTGTTTTCATTCGACCAAGTGTCAGGCCAAGATGTTGCACTGACTTACTTAAAATCTTTTTTAAATGATAGGTCACGAATTCCCGGTTCCATTATTTTTTACGGACCCGATGGAGTGGGGAAGTGGACAGCCGCTGAAAGATTCTCAAGACAACTTCTTTGTTTGGAAGGAACTTCTTGTGGCGTTTGTGATTCCTGTCGCCAATTTATGAAAGGAGTCCATCCCGATTTCATTCAATTTCCCAGAAGAAAAAACATTGCGATTGGAAAAGAAAAAGATCCAGAAGACTTCACCATCCGTTGGTTGTTGTCAGCAAGGATTCCCTTCAAACCACATACATCAGATTACCGCGTTGTTTTATTTCCAGAAGCCAATCGTATTAACAATGAAGCAGAAACAACTCTTCTAAAAACTTTAGAAGAACCTCCAGCACATACAAAGTTCATCCTGATCGTTAACGATTTAAAAAACTTAAAACCAACCATTGTTTCTCGTTCGGTTTGTGTTCCTTTCAACTATCTCCCTCAAGACGAAATCAAAAAGATTCGAAGAAATGAAATGACCGAATCTAAACTCTACTATGGTGGATCCCTCAACCCCTTTGAAATCTCTGATGAGTTTTTGGAAGAGTGGCATGAGAATGTACGGGAACATTGTCACGATTCGATTTTACTTTTTAAATTGGAAAACTGGGTGCGTGACCAACTTGGAGAATTTCGTTCTAATAAAGAAGGGCTTACGGGAATTGATTTTTTAGAAATGATTTGTTTGTTACTTCTTTATGAATACCGACAAAAAAACTTTGAAGCCAATGTAGGAAGGATCGAAGCCATCCTAGATTTCAAAATGAAACTTCATTATGAAATTCCTGCGCTCGAGTACGTTCTTTTATCACAACTTTTTTTACGACTTGCGACTTAATCAAAAAAATAATTTTAAGCATCGATAAAATTTCGATTGAAATAAAGAACACCTAACAAGAATTATAACGTAAATTCTGTCAAATCAAATAAGGGACATAATTTTTTTATTCGGTTCGACTATTTTTTCTAGTTTGGATCGTTTTCCGATTTTTCATTTGAATTCTACCTACTTGCTAAAAGTATAGTACCCGATTTCACATTTAGGGCGGGGAAACTTGGACAGACGTTGGGAAGAAATTTTAGAAGAAATATCGAAACAGATACCTCCCAAGTACTTTTCCAATTTCATTGCACCACTCAAATTCGAAAAATGGGACAACCAGGTGGTTCACTTGACGGCTCCCTCCACGGGAATCAAACGCCACGTGGAAACCAAGTATACAAGTTTCATTGAAGAAGCCGTTTATCAAGTAGTAGGTGATCGTTTTCGAGTTTCTATTTTAGCGGAATCGGAAACTTCTACACAAATTTTAAAAGAAGTCATCCAATCTAAATTTGATGAATCTGATTCTGACCTAAATCCAGAGTTTATTTTTAGTAATTATATCACTTCTGATTCCAATCGGATTGCCTACACGGCCGCAAAAAGTGTAGCGGAACAACCAGGAAAATACAATCCACTGTATATCTTTGGGCCCGTGGGTGTGGGTAAAACGCACCTCCTCCATGCGATTGGAAACGAGATCAAAAAGAAAGATCCATGGAAAACGGTTCGGTACGTAAACAGCACTTCGTTTTTAAATGAATTTATTTTTACAGTTCGTCAGAATAACCGCGAATCACTTGAATCTTTTAAAATCAGATACCAGTCTTATAATGTTTTACTCTTTGATGACATTCAGTTTTTGAATGGGGGAGCTGAAAAAACCCAAGAGGAGTTTTTTGCCCTATTCAATTTTCTTTATGACAGAAAACGCCAGATTGTCATCGCCTCTGATAGACCGAGTTACGAACTTCCGTTACACGAAAGATTAAAATCTCGATTTGTGCATGGCCTCCAAGCGGATGTCAAATCCCACGACTTGGCACTTCGGGTTGAACTTTTACGGTCTAATTTTTCTGAATTCAACATTCCTGCGAGTGACAAACTCCTCCACTGGCTTGCCGAACGATTGGAAGGAGATTCACGAGCACTCATTGGAATCGTAAACGATTTGGTTTTGTACAAAAAGGCTTATGAATACTTTTTGCTTACGGAAGAGAAAATTCAGGAAATTGCGGAAGCTCGTTTTCTGACAAATAAAAAGCGAATTGGGTTCAGTCCGGATATGGTCATTGATCTTGTCTGTGAAAGAACAAACATAGCTCGCAAGGATTTGCTAGGAAAGAGTCGGAAAGCGGATTTTATCCCACCAAGACATCTTTGTATGCTCCTCCTTCACGATGTCCTACATGTTCCGAAAGCCCAAATTGGAAGAATTTTTTCGACCACGCATTCCACTGTCATCCACGGGATAGATAAATTCAAAGAGCGAATGAAAACAGAATCCCAGTGGGAAGATGTATTTCATTCCATCAAACACAAGATAAGTTTCCAATAACCTGTGATTAATCCGACCATTACCTGTCGGTAAACTGTCGATAGGACATAGTCAGTCCTTATTGTCCCTTAAATTTTCCATGTCCTGTTCAAAGTGACATAAATATTGACAGTTGCAAAAAGGAAAAAACCTGACATAATTCAATAAAAATTGATGTTTCCAGGCTTTATCGACATACTGACAGAACCAACGGAAACGACATAATATATATAAAGATATATAATATAAATAAGAAGAAGAGGAAAAATGAAATTCACTGTCAATACTACAGAATTCCTAAAAGCAATCAACTCAGTGGATGGAGTCATCTCAGTTCGAGAAATTAAATCAGCTCTTTCCAATCTCAAAATCCAAACTGGTGAAAATGAAGTCTATCTTTCTGCGACCGATCTTGAGATCGCCATCAAAACTTCAGTTCCTTCTACCATCGGAGAAAAGGGAATCGCATCGTTACCTGCGAAACAACTATCGAGTATTTTTAAAAACTTAAACTTTGATACAAGTTTACTCACAACCACTGACCAAGCCGAAAACTCAGAGACAACCATCACTGATGCTAGTGGTAAGATGGACACAAAGTTCAAAGTCAACGGAATCGATTCTGAAGATATCAAAACCATCCCGAAAGTGGATGAGGCAAGTGTGGTTGAATTTCCTTGCCAAACCATTCGTGAGATGTTTCGTAAAACTTCTTATGCGATGGCGATTGAAGAAACTCGTTTTGTTTTTAACGGTCTCTTTTTAAAACCCGACAATACAGATTTAATTGTTGTTGGAACGGATGGTCGTCGTCTTTCTAAAATTGTTCGTAAGTTTCCAAAACAATTCCCATTTAAAAATGGAGTGATCATTCCTCACAAAGCGGTTCGTGAAATGCTTAAGATGATGGAAGGAAAAGAAACAGCAAAGATTGGTTTTGTAGAAGAACAAATTTATGTTTCTTCTGGAAACGTAGAATTACTTTTCAAACTCATTGATGGAAACTTTCCTGATTATGAACAAGTGATTCCAAAACAAACTTCAGAATCGGTTCGAGTTGTGAAAGCTGACTTCTTAACATTTTTGAAACAAGCTTTGATTTCTGCAGAAGAACCTTCGAAACAAATTCGTTTGGCTTTTACTAAAGGAAATGTGAACATCAGTTCTTCCAATCCTGGAACAATGATGTTTGATCACAACATGCCAATTGAATACAATGGCGAAGCAATCACCATTGCTTTTAAAGGGGATTATTTAAGTGATGTAGTAAAAGCTGTGGATGATCCAGAAGTCATTTTAGAATTCACAACTTCTAGTGCTCCGGTTCTTTTTAAAGATCCTTCTGATAGCGACTTTGTTTCTGTCATTATGCCAATGAAACTTTAATGTTTCTAAAGAAAATTTACATAAAGAATTTTCGCAACCACGAAGAAACTCAGTTAACATTCAATTCACGTCTTATCTTTTTTATTGGAAACAATGGAGAAGGTAAGACAAACCTTCTCGAATCCATTTCACTACTTTCATACTTAAAAAGTTTTCGCGAATCAGACCAAAACCAACTGCTTCGTTGGGATACAAAAGATACTTTCATTCGTGCTGAATTTGAATCGGAAGAAAATGAGTATTTATTTGAATATGGAATTGAACATTCCTATTCCAAACGAAAGAAACTGAAAGTCAACGGGGAAGAGTTTAAAAAAATCTCTGACTATGTGGGATACTTTCGTTCCATTGTGATGAGTCCACCGGATATCCTCATCATCGAAGATGGGAATGTCGAACGTCGCCGTTTTTTAGATGCCTTTATTTCATCCACCAATCGATATTATTTAAAACAACTCATAGAATATGATCGTTTGATCAAACAAAGAAACGCGGCTCTTAAAAAAGAAAATTCTTCCGATCGGGAAATAGGAATTTGGGATGAACCCATCATCGAACATGATGCGGAAATTCGAGAAATTCGGATGAAGACAATTGAAACTTTAGCCGGTTACTTTCATAAAAATTTACAACAGTTAAGTTCTGGAAAAGATCCCTTCTTTTTAACTTACAAACCAAATATTTCTTCCAAAGAGGAACATAGACAAAAACTAACCGATAATCTACGAAAGGACAGAGCGATCGGTTATACGAGTTGCGGAAATCACCGCGACACACTCCCGATTGGATTTGATGATAAAGATTTGAGTGGGTTTGGTTCCCAAGGCCAAAAACGTAGTGCCGTGATTGCTCTGAAAACTGCCTGTTTCCAAATGATCCGTGATACCACAGGAGAAGCACCTGTCCTATTGATTGATGATATCATTCGGGAACTAGACGTCAAAAGAAGAGAATACTTTGTGAATTTGATTTCGGAATGTGGGCAGGCATTTTTTACCACCACAGATTTAGAAGGAATTCATGAATATGTCGGAAACCTAACACTTGATAAAGAAATCTACCAAGTGGAAGCGGGAAAAGTGAAGGTGTTTGTAGAGAAATGAAAAAAGTCGAACTCTCAGAACTCTTCCAAAGTTTAGAAAAAATGGGTATGGACAGGGAAGCTGTCTTTCGAGACCAAATTCTGAAAACCATACGGCTTCGTTGGAACGAAATTGTTGGCGATTATTTTGGTAAACAGAGTTTTCCGAAAACCATTGAAGGAAAAAAACTCACAGTTGTTTGTCGCCACTCCATGATTTCCCAGGAATTGGAGTTCCAAAAAGCTGAAATTTTAACAAAAGCAAATGTAATTACGAACCCAGTTTTATTGGAAAAAATTCAATTTAAAACAGGAAACGAATTCCAAAATCCCAGGTCTTAAGTCACTTAAATCTCCCCGATTTCACTTGCCCTTCGAGGGTCTTTCTAGGATACTTCCTATAGGGTATCTTATAAATCTATGTCCAACCAAATCGATCCAAACGCCTATTCAGCCTCGAAAATCAAGATCCTAGAGGGTCTAGAAGCGGTCCGAAAACGCCCCGGAATGTATATCGGAACCCAAGATGAGTCCGGCCTACATAAGATGGTTTATGAGGTCGTGGACAACTCTGTGGACGAGGCAATGGCAGGCCATTGTACAGAAATTGACGTCCGCATTTTACCAGACCATATCATAGAAGTTCGGGATAATGGGCGTGGGATTCCTACTGGAATCCACCCGGATAAGGGTAAGTCCACAATTGAAGTTGTGTTAACGATCTTACACGCAGGTGGTAAGTTTGAAAACGATGCCTATAAAGTTTCTGGTGGTTTGCATGGGGTAGGGGTTTCCGTTGTAAACGCCCTTTCCACTTATCTAGAAGTGGAAGTCCACCAAGATGGAAAACTACACTACCAAAAATACCAAGCAGGGGTTCCTGTTGAAGATGTAAAAATCATCGGTGATACAACACACCGTGGAACAGTTGTTCGTTTTAAAGCAGATGATACTATTTTTACCACTGTTGATTTTTCTTTTGACACCCTATCGGCAAGATTTAGAGAAATTGCGTTTTTAAACAAAGGGCTCCTTATTCGGATTGAAGACCAAAGAAAAGAAGAAGTTGCAAAACATGAATTTAAGTTTGATGGAGGAATTGTTTCCTTTGTTGAATACATTACGGAAACAAAACATCCTTTGCACAAAGTTTTGCACTTTGTCGGTGAAAAAGAAAATGTATGGGCAGAGATTGCTCTCCAATACTGCGATACCTATAGCGAAAATATTTTTTGTTTTACCAATGCGATTAATAACAACTTAGGTGGAACTCACTTAGAAGGTTTTAGAACCGCTCTTACGAGAACTTTAAATGACCATTTAAAGAAAGACCAAATCCTTTTCAAAAAACAACCCAATGGTTTACAAGGGGATGATATCAAAGAAGGCCTTTGTGCTGTGATATCTATCAAAATCCCACAACCACAGTTTAACTCACAAACAAAAGAAAAGTTGGTAAATGCAGAAGTAAAAGGACTGATGCAAACCATCACAGGAGAGGGTCTTAATCGATTCTTTGAAGAAAATCCTGCTGTGATCAAAAAGATTTTAGAAAAATGTATTTTAGCTTCCAAAGCAAGGGAAGCAGCAAGACGGGCTCGTGATCTTACAAGACGTAAAACTGTTTTAGAAGGTGGTGGCCTTCCTGGGAAACTTGCCGACTGTTCTGAAAAAGATCCGGAACATTGCGAATTGTATCTTGTCGAGGGAGACTCGGCGGGTGGATCAGCAAAACAAGGAAGAGATAGAAATACCCAAGCCATCCTTCCACTCAAAGGTAAAATTCTAAACGTTGAAAAAGCACGATTGGATAAAATTTTATCGAATGAAGAAATTCGCACATTAATCACAGTTATGGGAACAGGAATTGGTGATGATGAATTCAATGTGGAAAAACTTCGTTATAAAAAAATCATCATTATGACAGATGCGGATGTGGATGGATCCCATATTCGTACACTTTTACTAACTTTTTTCTTTCGATATATGAAACCAATCATCGAACAAGGATCTTTGTTTGTGGCACAACCTCCATTGTATCTTTTGAAGTTTGGAAGAGAAGCAGTCTATGTTTACTCTGACAGGGAAAAGGAAGAAATTCTTAGAGCAAGGCCCAATGACAAAGTTGTGATCCAACGATACAAAGGACTTGGAGAGATGAATCCAGAACAACTTTGGGATACAACTATGGATCCAAAAGAACGTGTTATGTTACAAGTAAAGTTAAAAGACTTTGTGGAAGCAGAAGATACATTCAATATTCTTATGGGTGATGAAGTATCTCCACGTCGTCGTTTCATCGAAGCGAATTCTTACAAAGTTGCAAATTTAGATCTTTAATCGGAATTAGGATAAAAAAATGACCGAACAAAACGGCCAAGAAAACGAATCAAACAAAACCTTAGCACTAAATCTTTCCGGTAGACCAGACGTAGCCGGTGCTCTTAAATCCGGTGTGCGGGTCATTCCGGTAGAAATTGAAGACCAAATGAAGGAAGCTTACCTTGATTATGCGATGAGTGTAATTGTAGGTAGAGCCCTTCCTGATGTTAGAGATGGATTAAAGCCAGTTCATAGACGTATTCTTCATGCGATGAATGAAAGGGCCTGGAGATCGGATCGTCCTTATGTAAAATCTGCGAAAATTGTTGGGGAAGTAATTGGTAACTACCACCCACATGGTGACTCAGCGGTTTACGAAACGATGGTTCGTATGGCCCAGACTTTTTCCATGCGAGAAACTTTGATCGATGGGCAAGGAAACTTTGGATCTGTCGACGGTGATAACGCTGCGGCATATCGTTATACAGAAGCTAAACTTACGAAACTTGCGGAAGAACTTCTAAAAGACATCGAAAAAAATACAGTCAGTTTTTCACCAAACTTTGATGATACAAGACAACAGCCAGATGTCTTACCAGCAAATTTTCCAAATATTTTAGTAAACGGTTCAACAGGGATTGCTGTGGGTATGGCAACTAACATCCCACCGCATAACTTAAAAGAATCGGTTAATGCTGTTATTGCTCTCATTCAAAACCCAGAGATCACACTTCCAGAATTGATGAAAATCATTCCGGGACCTGATTTTCCTACGGGTGGAACCATTATTGGAGGGGAAGGTTTATACCAAGCCTATGCGACAGGAAAAGGTTCCATTCGCATTCGATCCAAAGTTGATATTATCGAAAACAACAAAGGTCGCGAGATTATTGTCATTAATGAAATTCCATACCAAGTAAACAAAAAGAACTTACTCGAAAAAATCGGGGAACTTGTGAATGAGAAAATCATAGAAGGTATCTCTGAAATTTTAGATCTTTCCGATAGAAAGGGAATTCGAGTAGAAATTCATGTTAAAAAAGATGCCAACGCACAAGTCATTTTAAACCAACTTTTCAAACTCACACAACTACAAGTGAGTTATGGAATTACGATGCTTGCGATTTTAAACAATCGCCCAAAAATCTTTTCATTAAAAGAAATTCTAAAATCCTATGCGGATCATAGAAATGAAGTCGTAATCAAACGTACTGAATTTGATTTAGATAAAGCACAAAAAAGAGCCCATATCTTAGAGGGTCTTCGAATTGCTCTCGATAACATTGATGAAGTGATTCGTATCATACGAGCTTCAAAAGATGTAAAAGAAGCTCAAAGTTCCCTCATGGCAACATTTGCTCTCTCAGAAATCCAAGCGGATGCGATTCTGGAAATGCGTTTGCAACGTTTAACTTCTCTAGAAGTGCAAAAGATTATTGAAGAATTAGAGCAGGTTCGACTACTGATCGCTGACTTAGAAGACATCCTTGCCAAACCAGAACGAGTGAAATCCATCATTTGTGATGAGCTTGGTAAGGTTGCACAATCTTTTGGAAATAATCGTTCCACTGAGATTAGTTTGGAATCTTTGGAATCTTCTACTTTTAATGCAGAAGATTTAATCGCAGATGAAGAAGTTGTTGTTCAGTTATCAGAAGATATGTTTATCAAACGTCTTCCAATGGATACGTTCCGTCGCCAAAAACGAGGTGGAAAGGGAGTCCAAGGAATCTCAACAAAAAGGGAAGACTTTGTAAAAAAACTAAGTAGTGCCATGACTCATGATAACTTAATGCTCTTTTCCAATAAAGGTAGAGCTTTCCTTATGAAAGTATATGAACTACCAATTGCTACTAAAGAAGCGCGTGGAAAATCATTAAAAGCAGTGATCAACTTAAATGATGATGAAATCATTACTTCGTTATTCACTTTCAGAAATTTTGATGAATCCTATTTGCTTATGGTAACAAGAGATGGGTTTGTAAAAAAGATCCAATTGGATGAATTCACAAATACTAAAAAATCCGGCATCATTGCTATCGGTCTTCGCGATGGTGATGAACTAATCGATGTAATTGCCAATCCAAGCAACTACGATGTGTTTATTGGAAGTAAAAATGGTCTTGCGATTCGAATGAATTTGAACGAACTTCGCTCGCAAGGTCGAACCGCTTCTGGTGTCACAGCAATGAAGTTGGAAGATGATGATGCGATTGCAGGGATTACAAAAGTGGAACCAGGAACCAATTTATTCTGTGTTTCCGAAAACGGATTTGGAAAACGCACTGACTTTGAAGAATTTTCTACCAAAGGTCGCGGTGGGAAGGGAATGACTTATTTAAAGATAGGTGAAAAGAATGGGCGTGCTGTAGGTGTCTCTTCCGTAAGAGAAGAGGACGAACTTCTCGTCATCACACAATCAGGTATGGCCATCCGAGTCGAAGTGAAAACTATTTCGATGGTGGGAAGGTCTGCCATGGGAGTCAAAGTTGTAAATACCAAAGATGAAGACTTTGTGAAAGACTTTGCTGTTGTTAGAGATACAGAGACCGATTCGGAATAAAGAGGAATTATGATTACCATCGGCGGAGTAACAATCAAAGGTGATGTTGTTCTTTCGCCGATGGCTGGTATATCCGACAGTCCTTACAGGCAAATTACAAGGCGTTTTGGTTCTGCTTTTGCCTATACGGAATTTGTTTCCACAGAGCAGTTGTTACTAGGTAATTCGAAATCTTTGGATATGTTTCGTTATTTAGAAAATGAACGACCCATTTTTTTTCAAATTTTTGGCTCCGACTTAGAAACGGTTGTCAATGCCTCAGAAATTGCAGCATCAAAAAATCCAGACGTCATTGATTTGAATATGGGATGTTCCGTGGCCAAAGTTTCCCACCACGGATCAGGAGCAGGGCTTTTACGCAATGTTCGTTTGGCTGGTGCTATGATCGAAGGAATACGCAAAAAAACAAACCTTCCTGTTACTGCCAAGATTCGGCTTGGTTGGGATTCTCATTCATTAAATTATTTAGAAACAGTCAAAGTATTAGAAGGATCGGGAGCATCGGCTATTTCTGTTCATGGAAGGACAAAGGCAATGGCCTATACTGGTTACGCTGACTGGAATGCAATTGGTGAAATCAAATCCAAAGCCAATGTTCCCATTTTTGGAAATGGAGATGTTGCTAGTTTTTCTGAGGCAATCCGTAAGAAAAAAGAATACGGAGTGGATCTTGTTCTCATTGGTCGCAAGGCAATTGGAAATCCTTGGATTTTTTCAGAAAGACCAAAGGAAAAAGTTGGTTGGTTGGAAATCAAAGAAGTCATTTTGGAACATTTAAACCTAATGTTAAATTTTTATCCTTCCGAAGATGATTATGCTTTGATACTTTTTCGAAAACATTTTATACGATATATAGAGAATACAGGATTCCCCGAAGAAATAAAAAGAGAACTTTTATCCGTTACAAACGTAAATCAATTTATAGATAGATTGGAGTCCGTAGAAATGGATTCCAAATTTTTGGAAGCAAGCGAAATAAAAAACGAGAATATCAACTGTGAAACGTTTGTTAGTCTCGCATAAAGGAAGTTAAAATGGCAGATTCAAAGCAGTCAATATTTTCAGATAGTTATAGTAAATATGCGGGTGTAAAACAAAAACGAAAAGATGCTCGTGTGAAGTTGGATGTTCCTTGCACGGTAGAACTCATCAAATCAAAAAATGCAAGTGTTACTGGACATTTATCTGATTTGGGAACAGGTGGACTTGCATTCCAAACAACTGCAATCTTTTATGAAGGTGACCAAGTAAAAATTCAATTTTCTCTTCACCAAAATCCATTAGAAATTATTGGAACCGTACATCGAACAGCAGGTAAAACAACTTCGGTAATCTTTCAACCGTTGGCTGCTGCGGAACATAAGATAGTGCAAGAGTTTATCCATAAACACTACTTTGATCCAAAATTAAAAAAGTAACTTTCTATTTAGTTAAAAAAAAGCCCCCTGAAGAGGAGGCTTTTTTTGCTAAAGTCCAAAACAGTCAGATTACTGAGCTGCAGTTGCCTTTGCTTCAAGAGCTTTTTGTCCACCCGCATAGCGCAAGTATCCAACACACTGACATTCTTCCCAAGTTTCAGGCTCGCCAACATTTGCGCAAATTCCTGTTTCGTTGTTAAGAGAGCAGCAGTCGTAAACTCCAACTCCTTTGATGATACCTTTTGATTCAGAAACAATTACGGAACCTGTAGATTGACCATCAGATACACCAGAAGCTTGTTCTAAGTATTCACCTAAGATTTTTTTCAAACCATCACCTGCAACTTGAAGACGAGCGGCTTCACGGCAAGTGGATTGTTTCATAGCAACTGAGTTAGCTTTGATCGCTTTGTCAGAAGCACGTGCAGAAAATTTCATGTAAAGATAATCGTATTCTTTCTCTTTCCCTTTGCAATATTCAGCAGGGCTCTCACCACGTTTTGCAGCAGCGGCATCAGGTGCACAAGCCCAACCTTCAAAAATCCAACCATTTTTACCTACGGTCGTAGCGTCTCTTCTGCCTCCATCATTGGATCCGCAAGATACAACAAATGCGATTAGAGAGGCACATACGATAAGCGATTTCTTCATAAAGAATCTACTCCTTTTCCGAAGAATTTGATCCTATAAAAAACCCTTGTCAATCTTTTCTCAAAGAAAACGAATGATGCCAGCAGGATAAAGATTTACATTTTCCGCGAATGGACCGATTCTAATTTTATGTCTCGCCGTCCCCTCCGAATTCCCTATGCATTGATTTTGTTTTTTATTGCGTTCTTCCCCGAATTTATTTTAGGGAAAGAAATTTCTATCCTGCCAGCTTACATTTCCGGAGAAGTTCCACCTGTCCTTGGATCAAGAAGAGAGGCAGGGTTTGAATTGTCCCGTCTTTCACGACACTATATCAAACGAAATTTTTTTACTGAAGTTACAGATCCAAAACTTATTGAAAATTATTTAAATGAATCGGAATGGAACGAAGAAAGTGAACTAAAAGATCAGGATCTTTTTTCTTACTGTACAGAGTGGGATTCTCATTTTGTTGTTCAAGACCAGATAGATTTTGGAAATCCTATCCTTGTCAAAACGGTTATCTTTAACTGTAAAAACCAAGCAAGACAAACCATCCAATCCAAACTCATTTCAAACTTTGTTTTAGCGTATGAAAAACATAACGAAAAAAGTTTTCGATTTTTGCCTCCTCGGTTTTACGAAAAGAAAAACAAAATAGCTCCAAATTATGAAATCAATCTATTCATAGACATTCATTCTTCTTATGCATATTACAAAAAAGACGTTTTAAAGAGTTTGTCCGCTTTGTACGATCAGGACGGGCTGTTCTTAGGTGTGACACTCGTAAAGAAAGATAAAATAGTCACCATCCCACCAACAAAAGAACACATTGAAATCAAAAAATTGATGGAAGAAACTGGATGGCAAGGAAACAACCAAGCTGAGTCCATTGTATCCGCCTTACAAGGTTTAAAGTCGAAAATTTCATCGGGAAAAAAAGAATCAAGGAAGCTTTTTTTACTTCTTTCTTCTGCTGTGAAGGACAAGTCCGGATCGATCATCATGGCATTGAATGATTTACGACATATGGAAATTGAACCAGTTCTATTAGTTCCCAACCATTCTGAATTAAGTACAATTCGAGAATTACAAAGAATTGGCAAAGCAAGTAACAGTCGTGTTGTTGGAATCACTGAATACCAAAAAATTGGAACTTCCGAAGGATATGAATACCTTTACTTAAATCAATTCAATGTGTATTCCTCGATTGAAGAGTTACCAATGCCTTTTAATTGGAATCAAAACCAAATCAAAAAATATGATGCCTCTTTGGTTCGTGCGGCAGTCGATGTGGTCACACCTTACAATCTTTATATGGCTTACGAAAAAATATCTGATAAACGTGTATTGGAAAAAGAAGAAATCAAAACTGATTTAGAATACATTCTGCGAACAGAATCAAATACAGACCAAACAGAAAAGGATAGATTTCAAACAGTTCTTGTTGAATCAAAAGGAGAAGCCATTTGGATTCAGTTGCCATATGATGTGGTCGTAACAAAAGGAAAAGAGTATTTAATCCAAACAACTTTTGTTTTGGATCCTCTATCCACATGGGGAGTGAAAAATGCTCCTGCCGAAACCAATTTGTTAAAAATAAATACTACCTATCCAAAGACATTGATGGTGAAACCATCGCAGGCGAAAAAGTTTTTGGATACAAACAAAATTAGAGAATTTAACGGTTACTTGCAAGGGACAGTGAGTGTCATCAAAAAGAAGTAAACAAACTTCAGAATGGATTTCTAGCGGATCCGATATCCAAAAGATTCGCAACCAGTGGGTAGAAACTTCCAATTCCAATTTACCGATGTTAATCATTGGAGAAAGGGGTGTAGGGAAAAGTTTTTGGATCGAAAGAAGTTTAGAACAAAGAAATATTTCTTCCAGTAACGTAGTAAGTTTTGATTTTTCATATCCTTTTGCCTTTGCGGAATCCTTAGAAAAAATCAAATCATCCAAACAGATGGTGACCATTCAGATGGATCGCATCACAAAGGCAAAACCAGAAGAAGTATTGTTATTACAACAATGGTGGAAGTCAGAAAAATACGAAGAAAAATCAAAAGTATATTTGTATTGGGAAATTCATTCAGAAGAACTGGAAATTTTAAACCAAAAGAATGTATATTCAGATTTTTATGATCAGTTAAAATCCTTTCGCTTTGAACTTCCTAATTTGAAAAAACGAATTTCTGAATTACCGTTATTTGTTTCTCAGTTTTTAGAGGAAGCAAACACCGATCTCGGTAAAAAAATTACAGGGATGGAAGAGGAGTTTTTTGTTTTTTTTAAAAACAAAACATTTAACACAAATCTCTCTGAACTAAGAGATATGATCTTTGCACTTGTTGGATTTTCTTCTGGCAAACAATTACATTGGAAACAGATCCCATCTCATTTTTTTGAAAACCAACTCACAGAATTAGAAGTGAAACCTGGGATTAGTTTGGAAAGTTATGAAAAGGAAATCATCAAAGCCAATTTGATTTATACAAAAGGAAATAGAGAAAAAGCCGCTAAATTACTTGGAATTTCTGAAAGGAATTTATATCGCAAATTACATGAATATCATTTGGAAGATCTTTCTTGAAGTAAGGAAAAAAGATGCATAATTTTTTGTAAAAAATAATTCCTACCTTCTTCGTCACGAAGTCCTGATTTGAATTTGATATTCATTTCAATCACTTGGTCATAAAATAAATCTAAAGTTTTATCAGTAAATAAAGCGGAATCAGAAACCAATTGCCTTCTTACAAAGTTTTTTCTCGCATCGGAATAACTTCCTGTTTTCAAAAGTTCATCCATAATGGGAATAGGAACTTCACCATTGTGCCTTGTCCGTATGACTTTGATTTTGCGAATTTCATCTAGTTTGTAACTGAGTCTGGTTAGGAAACTAAGAATCTCCGAATTTTGGTCATTGAACTTGGTAAATTCTTTAAAAAAATCGACCTTTCGTTTTTGAACCAATGTTTCTACGAGTACATTGGTATTTAGTTCATTTTGACTGAATAAAACGGAATTCACATCATCGATGGTAAACTTGGAACGATGTAAGTATTGTTTGAGTTTTTTTACGCTTTTAAGATAAGCACCTACGTTTGCGGGAATTCGATGGATAAATTCATCGGCAGCATTTGGTTCAAAATGTACTTGTTCCTGGTCACAAACTTCTTTGAATACTTTTGGATAGTCGCTCGGATATAAAAATTTGGTTTTGTAATAGTTTAAGGTTCCTTGAAAGAGTTGGACCAAACTTTGTGGAATGTCTTTTCCATCGTAATGAACAATGAGAAAAATTTCATCAGAAACGGCGGTTATGTTTTTTCGAAATCCAGAAGCAAAGTCTTTCCATTCTTGTGTCGCCTTTGTATCAAGTATGGGTTTAAAAAGTGCAGCAGCTTGTTTGACAATGATAAGTTTTCTTGGGTAAAACATATCTGGAGTGAAGAGTTCCGCAAAAAGTTTTGCCTGTTCTCCGGATTCAGATACAATGAGAATGATTTCGTAAGGGCCAGAAGATTTCGAAAGTGCCTCTTTGTAGTGATCGATGATCAGTTCAAATTCATAAGAATCCTCCCCTGTGTAGGCAAAAAATTGCGGGAGATTACTGGTCTGAGTTTTGAATAATTGGAAAAGAGAGCTAAATTCTCTCGCTTGCGATTTTTTTGTTTCCATTTTTGTGAATCCGGTCTAATCTTTCGATGGGATCGAGGCGATATTCATAGTATGGAAATCTCAAGTAATGTGGCAAGAGTTTCAGGACTAGGCGAACCATATATGTATGTGTCTCCCACATACAACACCCAAGCTGTGGAGCAAGTAGAAGCAATCCAATCTCGCTCTTACCAGCCAAAGTATGTTTCGGGTGAAACAGAAAAAAAAGCAACGGAAGTCCAAACAAGTCCAGAGGCTAAAGCAGCTTACAAACCTGGAAATTTGGTCAATCTTTACGCTTAAAAGACTTTTCCCAAAAAGGCAACCAAACCGAAGAACGAGCTAAAAAACTTCGGAGGGGAAATCCCATCACATTCGTATACGATCCAAACCTTGTGGCGACAGGTCCGTTTTCATCTTGGATTCCATAAGAGCCTGCTTTATCAAAAGGTTGGCATCGCAAAATATAATCACGTATTTCCACTTCGCTCCAATTTTTAAATTCGATAATTGTCTCCTCGTAGAAAAAATCAACCTTCGATTCTATCTGCAAACCGGCCCCAGAAAATACGGAATTTTTTTTCCCCGAAAGTGTTTTGAGGATCCGAACGGAATCTTCCAGGTCGGTAGGTTTGTGTAAAATTTCATTTTGAAATACAACAATGGTATCAGCAGCCAAATAAAGATGGTTTGGGTTCCCGTCGTTACCTAATTTTGAGTGAACCATTCGTTCTAAATATTGGAGTGAGGGTTCTTTGAATTTTTGAGACTCATCAATGTTTGCTGGTTCCACCTGGAACAAAAATCCTAGATCCTTGAGTATTTGGATCCGTCTTGGCGATGTCGATTTGAGTATAAACAAATTCTTGCTATTCCTTACGGGATATTGTTTCATTTCATAATGATGAGTCCTCGACTTTTGGCTATTTTTTTATGGGCTTTCGTTTTTGTTTTTGGATGCAAACGAGGTCTTTCGGAAGACATCCAAGATTGTAATCCCGTAGCAGATTATTACGAAAAGGGAACACACTACATAAGAAGAGATTTGGTTCGGGATGATAATACTTTAGATTATAAAAAACTTTTGGAAGACACAAAACCTCAAGCTAGCGATTGTTATCCTTCCAATCACGAGGTAAAATGAGTTTATTTGATGTAAAAGGAAAGTCGATTTTGATCACCGGTGCCAGCCGAGGCATCGGAAAAACATTAGCCCTTGGTTTTCGAGACGCAGGCGCCATTGTCTATGGAGCAGGCTCTAGACCAGAATCCATTGAATGGATGGCTAAAGAAGGAATCAACGGAGTGGTTCTTGATGTACGCAGTGAAGGTGCAGCATTTGAAATCATCGGTCAAATCAAAGCAAAACATGGAAGACTCGATACTCTCATCAACAACGCAGGAATTGCAACAAATACTCCCGCTTCTGGATTCAAAGAAGAGGAATTACAAAATATAGTTCAGACAAACTACGTAGGTGTGTTTCGCAATTGCCAAGCTTATTACAAACATCATAAAAAAGAAGGTGGAAACATCATCAATGTGGCTTCAGTTCTTGGAATGGTGGGAAGTAAACTGGCTTCTGTTTATTCTGGTACCAAAGGTGCTGTCATCACTTTATCGAAAGCACTAGCCATTGAGTGGTGCAATAATGGTTATCGCGTGAATGTCATTTGCCCGGGGCTCATTGATACAGAAATGACCGATATGATCAAAGACAAAGAATTCATCATGAAACAAGTGCTCGCTGGTATTCCTATGGGGCGTCTTGGAAAACCTGAGGAACTCCTGGGAGCGGCCATTTATTTAGCCTCTGATTCTTCTTCGTATATGACGGGTCAGTGTCTTGTTCTTGATGGGGGACTCACAGCACAATAATTGCTGCTGTGTGAAACCAAATGATCCTATACCTCCATCCAGAAAATCCAGAAATCCGAAAACTCAAACAAATTTCGGAGAGATTGAAGGATGGAGCTGTTTATATATTTCCAACTGACACAGTTTATGCGATCATAGCGGACGCACACTCTAAATTGGGAGTTGAGAAAATATACTCCATTCGAAAACTTCCCAAAGACAAACCACTTTCTCTGATGTGCACAGACATTTCTATGGCATCAAATTTTATTGAGTATTTGCCAAATTCTGCTTATCGTTTGATGAAACGAGTGACACCTGGCCCCTTTACCTTTGTTTTAAAAGCAAATAAAAACTTACCAAAACCATCTGTGGTTCACCACAAAGACAAACAAATTGGAATTCGTATCCCTAACCATATTTACCTCAGTGAACTTTTAAAAATCCATGATTCCCCTCTCACATCCACTTCTGCTTTTTGTGATGATGAGTTCATCATCGATATTGATGATTTAGAATCCATTTACGGAAACCAAGTGGATGGGATTGTCGATGGCGGGATTGTCAAAATGGAACTTTCCACTATCTTACAGATCAATGATGACTCAATTGAGTTGATTCGGGAAGGTAAGGGATATGATCTCATTGCTGGTGAAATTTCTAATTAGATTAAAAAACCTAGGTTCATTAAAAACTGAGACCCGGAATTTTTTTAAGGTGTGCTTCATACCCAAACATTTTTTTTTCTGAATGTTTAGGTAGTTTGATTGGAATTTCCTTCTGCGCATATTTCACAATGGGAATGATTTTATATCCGTGTGGGTAAACCCAAACCGGTTCCGTACTTACACTTTTAATCTGTTTCTCTTTTTGTGAGTTTATTTCTAATGAAAAAGATAAAATAATCCCACCATCGGTGTTCTCTCTATTTTGCGCCGACAAAAAATTGCCAAGGGAATAGGCCACAAGTCTGTCCTCTCCATTCTTTTCTTCCTGGAAGTGATCGATTCTTTGCACTACATGAGGATGCCCTCCAATGATGATATCGGCCCCAGCTTCGAAACCTATCTGAACCCATTTGGTTTGTGACTTGTCTGGTTTTTCTTCATACTCAGTTCCATAATGATACCAAAGGATTACAAAGTGGATTCCATTTTCTTTGGCAAAACTAACATCTTCCTGAATTTGTTTTTCACTTAAAAGTCGAACGATTCGATCATTTTTGACAGGAATTCCATTTGTGGAATATGTATAATTATAAATCGCAATTTTGATCCCATTCACTTCGATAAAAAAATCTTTTCGATTTAGATAATCCGAATGTGATTTGAAAGTTCCAATAGGAACCATTCCCATTTGATTCACAGAATCGATCGTATAATCAATTCCAAAGGCTCCTTTATCCGCAGAATGATTGTTTGCTGTTGATAAAATATCAAAACCTGCGTTTTTGATTCCTGTTAAATAACCGATAGGAGATCCAAATCGAGGGTATCCAGTAAACTCATTTGGATCATTTGCGATTGTTGTTTCTAAATTTCCTAAGGTTAAATCAGCATCTTGTAATGAATTTGAAATGAATTCGAAACTGCTACTAGAATCATATTCTTTAGTCTTTGAAAGATAATAAGAGGAGATTTGTGAGTTATGGCACATGAGATCCCCAACCACTTTAATTCTCACTTGCCTAGTAAAGTAAACATCGGGAAGAGTGTAACAAGATAGGAAGGGAACAGTGATAAACCCAAAATATAAAAAACGAAATATTTTAATCATAGTTGGTCTGATTTTGGTTTTATCCAGTTGTGGTTGGGAAAAGGATTATAAACGTGCTGCTTATCTTTCGATGCAGCCCGATACAGATTTAATCTTAGCGCCATTTCCATTCAATATTTTTGATAGAGAGGCAAGGGATGCAATCACTCTTTCCCATTATTCAAAAGAAGAAATAAAAAATATTTTAGAAGACCATGATCTATCTTGGGATGAGTTGAAAAACCAATGGCAATTGGATGCCGAAGATGAACATTTTTCGAAAGAAGTAAACTACACATCGCATTATACTCAATATTTTTATGATACCGAAATTCCCATTTGGATTTATGGACCGAAGTGGATCAGAAATGGGCAATACTCTGATGAGATCAACCAACAACATATTCCTTCTATCTATGGAAAAATCTTAGATTTTCCATTTAAGAATACAATCGATGTATCCTATTTAGAAAAAATATTCCAAAACGAGAAGGTAAAACCAGAAATCATCGTTACCGTTGTAGTTGATCAAGGTGGACGACAACTTTACAAAGCACATAAAGGTGCTTATCCATTTCTTGAAGATTTAAAAAACAACGCTGCTTACTTTAAAAAGGCAAAAGTGGCTCACTTGGAATCACATACTGCTGTGGGTCATATGGCGATTGGAACTGGAGCCTTTCCTAAAGACTCAAAAATTTTCTCGAATGAAATTTATACATATGCAGATGGAAAGGTTCTCCATAGACCCGTTTATCAAGGAAAAAACAAAGATTGGGATTTGAGCGAAATGCAGGTCCCGAGTTTTGCTGATGAATGGGATCTTTCAAAGAATAATGAACCTGTCATCGTAAGCCAATGTTATGCGGCAAGGGCAGCAGTGGGTATGGCAGGACATGGAAAACTATTTTCCCTTTATTCAAAAGATTCGGCAACAGAACTTCCCGATAACGATTTTGTTTATTGGCAAGATGTCAAAAGTTTATCCTGGTCGACGTATAACGATGCCTTCCTTGTTCCTAAATCAGTACAAAAGTATAACTTGTACCAATTCTATTTGAATCATAAAAAAGACATATCGACTCACTTTGAAGCCAAAGATCCAATCGATTTGATCGCAAAAATCCACCACTTCCAAGGTTCTGAATTTCAGGCAAAGATGGATGGAGCCCTTTTTCGAGACAGCATTACAGAAACGATAATCAATACAAAAAAAGATAAGGATGGTATCACCGATCTTGCCTATGTAACTTTGAAGGCTACGGATGCCGTCGGACATTTGTATGGATGGGAATCAAAAGAAGCAGAACAAGTTTTAAAAGCTACAGATAAAGAAATTCAAACTATATTCGAATATCTAAAAACTAATTTCGGTGATAACTTTATAATGGTGGTAACAGCAGATCATGGAGCTGCGCCCATGCCGGAAATTTCCAATGGTTTATTCTTAAGTCATGAGCAGTTCTTCTCAACTGTGAATGAACTTCTCCCAGAGTCAGAAAGAACAAAACGTTCTCTTGTGAAGTGGGTGGCTCATTCTCAATTATCTTTGGACAGAGATTTGATGAAGGCATATCAGATCACTGAAGAGGCAATCATTCAAAAGATCATGTCCATTCAGGTAAATGATCGAAAGTTTTTCAGAAAGGTTTGGAAACGAGAAGAAATCCCGAATCTATCTTTATAAAATAGATTCGAGAATTGTCTTTATTTCTTTTTCAGTGGGGTTTCGTCTTTTTTGAAATCTTTTAATTTAAGAAATACTTTGATCTCTTCAAAATCAATCCGATCAAGGCTCACTGTCACTGGATCACCTATAAAAAATATTTTAGAATATTTTTTCGAATAAAAGGAGAAATCATTTTTGATGACTACTTCAAATTCGTCGGTGAATTCCGATTTGTCCAAAACTCCTTCCAAATTAGAAATATCCAATTCTACAAAAATTTGGGAAGGTCTGATCCCAACGATAAAACCTTTAAACTCTTTTATTCCTGTAGATTCCAAATAACGAAAGGATTTGATTTTAACGATGTCTCTTTCCGCATCGGCAGCTCTTCTTTCTTCTTCCGAACAATGCAGTCCCATCACGGCAATTTCGTTTTCAGAATAAGTTCTTTCGGTTTCAAGAAGTGTGGCTTGTAAAACACGATGTACAATCAAATCAGGATAACGTCTGATTGGTGAAGTGAAATGGCAATAGTCCTTGAAACCAAGCCCCCAATGGCCAAGCGGGTCTGCCCCATAATATGCCTGCATAAAACTTCGCAAAAGTAGATAATTGAAGATTTTACCCACCGAACCATCTTCAATTTCTTTCACCGCTTTCATGATCTCTGCGTAACTTGTATCTTTGATTTGGATGTTATAACCATTCAGTTGCAGAAAATGGTTTAGGGTTTCTAGTTTTTCTTCATCCATAGCTTCGTGGATACGATGTAATGAAGGAGCTTTTCTTTTTCTTAAAAATTCATCTACTTTCAAGTTAGCAGACAACATCAACTCTTCAATTAATATATGACTTGTTAGGCGTTCGCGATTTTCAATCCCAATAGGTTCTTTTCTTTCGTTCCAAGTGATTGTGGTTTCTCGTAAGTTTAAATCAATTCTACCAGCTTCCATTCTTCGTTTGCGAAGGGCTTCTGTGAATTGCGAAACTTGGTACATCCAATTTTTGGGATCTTTGGCTTTGATTTCTTCTTCTGCCATTTCATAAGTGTATCTTGTATTTACTTTGATGACAGATTTATAAAACTTTGCATTGTAAATTTCACCAGTTTTACTTGCTTCCATTTCTACGGTAAAAGCAAGTCGATTGGTGGTGGCTACCAAACTGCAAAGGTCTTCTGATAAAATGGGTGGCAACATAGGAACCACACGGTTTGCTAAATAAACCGAAGTGGCTCTTTCATAAGCTTCCTTATCGAGAGGTGAATCTTTTTCTACATAATAAGAAACGTCAGCAATGTGAATCCAAACACGAAGCCTGTTTCCTTCATCGACAAAACTGATTGCATCATCAAAGTCTTTGGCTGTAATTCCATCGATCGTAACAGCATATAAGTCTCGTAAGTCGGTCCTAGTATTCCAATCAGTAACTGTTTTTTCGGACACTTCTTCAGGAAATTCTAAAGGAATGAAGTCTGGATGTACAGGATCGTAATTGTATTTCATTAAAATCCGTTGTAAGTCGCCGTCTTCTTTCGTATCCGATTCGAAGCGAATAAAACTGACATCGTAAAGATTTTCCTGAGGAATGGCTCCTTCTTTAAATTTTACGATTAAAATATCGTTCACTTGAATCGAATCAAAAGTGTCTTTCAAAATAGACTTAACATGAAGAACTCCTTCTTTACCTTCTCCGAGCATATCGAGAAAATTTCCAAAAACAAATTTGTTTGTTTTTTCTCTAACTCGCATTCGGTAAAGAACACGGCCACGTTTGACGATGTTTGTGACTTCTGCTTCTAACCTGTCTTTTTTACCAACGCCCAAGGGAATGACTTCTACCTTGTCACCAGTGATGGCGGAATTGGTCATTGGGCCAGGAACAAAAATTTCATTTTTGGAAGGAAGGGAAATAAAACCATCACCCCTTCGAGAAATAGAAATTCTCCCTGTTAGGCGAAAGGGACTTGCTACCGTTAGGTATTTTTTATTCGGAATAAGTAATCCTTCAGCTTCTAACAAATTGAGAAGTTGATCGATTAAAAATTCGATTTCTTTTCTAGGAACTTTCTCTTTGCGTTTGAAGGATTTAACTTTCTTTGTTTTCGGATCTGGTCTTTTGAATTCACTTGATTCGGTAAATTTTTTTTTGATCTCTTGTCTTGTGATGTCCTTTCCAGACTTTTGCTCCAGAAATTCTATGATTTTTCTTTGTATTTTATAGGTATCCATAAATTCATTTGTGATCTACGTAGGTCCCGCGGATGTAGTTGGGCAGGAGAGATAAATAGTCGTTTTTATTAGGTTCTGTTTTGAAATATTCTTTCAAACTATACTGTAGTATAGACGAAAGATTAAGGTTTGTCGCTTCAATTTTTGTTGCAGATGGAGGGTAAAACTCAGGCAAATTTCCAGTATAATACCAATTGTTAGGTGTCCATTCGTTCGTTTTGATTTTTGCTTCGATGGATTCAGGAGTCAGATCAAAAGAATCTAAAAAGCCATTTTCGGATTTATACTTTGTGTAGTACTTTCCTTGTTTCCCATCCAAACAAAGTAAGGATGTTCCTTCGGCTATTTTCTCTCGGGCCACCCCCATTAAATAAGCTTCTAAACTATCCATACCGAATACTGGAATATTCCATAATTGGGAAAGATCTCTTGCTGTAGTCACTGTTATGCGAATGCCAGTAAAAGAGCCAGGTCCACTTGTTACAATGATAAGATCTGGTTTTTTTATTTTTGCCTTTTCCAGAGCCAAACGGATGTATTCGACTAACTTAAAAGAAGATTCTTTGGGTGTCGTTTCCGTTTGTTCTGAAAGGATTTGCAATGGGGATCCGTCGGAATGTGTAGCAACCAGAACCTGAATCCAATCCTGGGTGGTATCGAAGTAGAGCACGTTCATTGAATTTCCTTTTCCGACCATTCCAAAGTATAGGAACGAACTTCTATGGAACCTGATTCAATTGACAAATGGATTCGATTGGATTTAGGAAGATAAGGTTCGGCAATTTGCCACCATTCGATCGCAGAAACTCCTTCTTTTCCCCAGATTTCTTCAAATCCTAAATCATCTAGTTCTTCTAAAACTTTGATCCGGTACAAATCAAAATGATACAAGCGAAAGTTAGGCGAGTCATATATATTGTACAAAGAAAAAGTAGGGGAATTAATAGAACTTTCGGTTCCAAATCGGCTATACCATTCTCGGATAAAAGTAGTTTTGCCTGCGCCCATTTCGCCCGAAATCAGTAAAACAGGGAATTTGTGTTTTTTTAAAAATTGATCCACCAATTGGTCCAAACTGAGAAAGACTGGGTTTAGTTCCGATTCTCTAAGAGAGAGAAAACTAGCCTTCATTGATTAAAGAATTTCTCCACATCGAAGGAATCAAATTGGTAAGCAGTTCTACAAAATTCACAAGTGATTTCAATTTTTCCAAATTCATCAATGATAGAATCTGCTTCTTGTTTGCCAAGGGAAGCAATGATATCTGCTACCTTATGTCTGGAACAATCGCATAAAAATTCGGGAGATTCTTTGCTTAAAACTTCCAACTCGGATCCGATTTCTGTTTGGAGAGAGGTTAACATATCATCAATACTGAGTGCCCAAAAAGCTTCTTTTTTGACAAGGGGTTGGATTTTGGAAATCAGATACTTAAAACTTTCTTCTGGTGCATCGGGAAGTGCTTCGAAGAACAAACCTTTTGCGGAAAAATCATTTCCAGGAAAATCAAAAGGATAAACTTCCATTCCTACTATGGCTTTGATTTGTTCTGATTCAGTTAAGTATTTGATAAAATTTACTTCGAATGTGTCTTCTACTAGGTTTGTATAAGACTGGTATGTATCCGAATCAAAATCCCAACGAATCACTTTCATGATCCCTTGGCCCAAAATAAATTCGTTTCGGATATCTCCTTCTTCGTGGCTTGCAGAATACGCAACAGATTTCATCTTACCGTAACGATCGCTGTAGGCTAAGGCTTGTTTGTTGGAATCATCCTTCCATTGGATGCTTACCTTTTGTTGGTTTTTCGTCATCTCTGCGAGAAACAACGCACCCATCATGGTTTTAGAAAGGAATACGGACATTTCTTTGTTCAGAGAATGAAGAAACATAGGTTCTTTGGCAGTTTCTGTCAAATCGACTAAAGTAAATCGATAGTGGTGGGTGTTGGATATACCTAAAATAACTTGGTCAGACATTATTTGATTGAAAGGGGTGTTTTCTGATTCAGTCTGTGTCACAAGATAGATTCTGCAATCGCAAAAAGGAAAAATATGATCTTTGGCGCCTGTTATTACCCCGAACAATGGAACCCTAAGGATTGGGATGAAGACCTAAAAATTATGAAAGAGATGGGTCTTTCGTCGGTAAGGCTCGCAGAATTTGCTTGGGGACTGATGGAACCCAAGGAAGGAAAATTCGATTTTTCTTTGTTTGATGCGGTTTTAAAAAAAGTCCAAGACCACGGAATGACTGCCATTCTTGGCACACCAACAGCTACCTTTCCCCCTTGGTTGTACAAAAAATTTCCAGAAATTGTTCAGGTATCTAAAGATGGGATCATTAGAGGGATTGGAACTAGACGTCAGGCTTGTTTTTCTTCCCCAGCTTATCAAAAAGCCACGGAACGAATCGTTACTGCAATGGCCAAACATTTTGGAAACCACCCAGCGGTTGTCGGATGGCAAATTGACAATGAACCAGGGCACGAAGGATCCGATGTTGATTATTCACCATTAGCATTAAAGAACTTTAGAACTTGGTTAAAGACAAAATACAAAACTTTAGATTCGCTTAACAAACGTTGGGGGAACGTTTTTTGGGGAGTTTTATACACGGATTGGAACGAAATTCCATTACCAGCGGCTCATGTGGCTAGTAATTTCAATCCGGCAATGATCCAAGATTATTATAGATTCCAATCGGACGAATTGGTTTCTTACATTCATTTCCAAGCTGAAATTTTAAGAAAGTACAGCAAAGGAAAACCACTCACTACAAATCTTTATCCTTCTCCTTTTTTACCAATCACGGATATGGAAAAGATGTTTTCCAAATTGGACTATGTGTCTTGGGACAACTATCCTGTCTGGGGAAACCAACAAGAACCATATCCACATCCATTGGTGACTGCTACACAACAGTATTCGAGAGGTTTAAAAAACAAACCATACACTGTGATGGAACAATTCTCTGGTGTACAAGGCCATGATACTTTGGGTTATCTTCCGCCACCAGGACAAATTGGTCTTTGGCTCACACAGGCCATTGTGAATGGTGCAAATCAAATCTATTTCTTTCGTTACCGCACAGCTCGTTTCGGTCAGGAACAACTTTGTTATGGGATTTTAGATCACGGAAAAAGAAAAACATCCAAATATTTTGAGTTAAAAAAGACCATTGAAGATATTAGTGAGTTTGCATCGGATATTGCAGATTTACCTTACAAAGCTGAGGTGGCAATTTTACACGATATTGAAAATTCACGTAATTACAAACACCAACCTTTGAGTGATGGTTTAAAATTTTCTCCAGTTCCCTTTGCCCAAGTTGGATACGATATTGAACTTGCTACTTGGTTTGCTGGCACCAATGTTTTAAATGTAAATGCTCATTCTCTTCCCATTAGTGTAGAAAACGATTGGTCAAAGTATAAAGTATTAACATTGCCACTTTATACAATGTTTGATCCATCGATTGTAGAAAAATTAAAAACTTACGTAACAAATGGAGGCACTTTGGTTCTTGGTTATCGAGCAGGAATCAAAGACAAAGACCATTGGATGGTAGAAGAACCGGTTCCGGGAGTTTTTGGAGAAATGACTGGAGTGGAGGTGTTTCAGTTTGAAGCACCAGCAACAGATAAAGTGGGAGTCCGAATGGGGATTTTACCTCTCAAAGGATCCAAGTTCTGTGAAATTTTGGAGCCAACAACGGCCAAAGTCGTAGCGAGATATAAAGATTCAAAAAAGTTTTATTCCGGTAAAGCTGCGATCACTGTGAATTCTTTTGGTAAAGGAAAGGTTTATTATGTGGGAACCTCTCTCACACCAGAAAGTTTTATATTATTATATAGAAAGATATTGAAGGGAGCAGGGGTTTCCTTTGGTTTTCTTGGTGCGACAATTGAACGTCATTACCGAGAAGGAAAACAATTCAATTATGAAATTACAATGAACCACTCTAACCGATATAAGTTGGCTGGGCTTTCGATTTTAAAGCCGTTTGGTTACAAAATCAAAAGAATTCCCAAATAAAACTTTGGTATTTTAAAATAGAAGATGAGAATACAAGATTTTAAAACAATCAATCGGATTTTAAACGAAACATCCGGAAAAAATAAACCAGGTGAAATTTATGTAGATAATCTACATACACCGTATATTCAGTTTCCTGATCGATTTGTTATCCCAGGTACTTCTGTCACACAACCCGAGTTTGGTGATATCAAAGATTTTGTTCAAACAGTTTTAAAGTATATTCCAGAAGCAATAGAAGGAACTTGTTTATTGCCGGAACCAAGACCCAAACGAGAGACAGGGAAATTGTTTTTTGTTCGGCCTATGTTATTTGGATCTTCTCGTTTTTTGTATGTGTTTTCTGTGGATATGTTGTACTTAGGTGGGGCCAAGTCGGAAGAAATCAAAAAACCTGGCTCTCAAAATATGACTCCATCCATTATCACGGACAGATTGTACTTTCAAACCAAAATCATTCACCTTCATTCCACGAAAGAAGACGGGGAAGACATTACTGACTTTGAAGCAAAACGATTTCAAGGTGGAATATTCCGTGTTGAATCGGAAAAAGATGATAACAAACCAATCCGAAGGTTTTCAGAAATTTTTGACGAAATTGATTTTTCGGAAACGGAATCGAAAATCCGAGAAGAATTAGGAATTAGCTCTGAAGTTTGGAAATTAGGTAGGATCTATTCTCCGATCGGAATTGATTATTTATCTTTGTCGCTTCGGTTTTTAATCCCTAGTTTGCCAAAAACCATCCAACAATTTAGAAATTTTTATCCAATCCTCACCGAAACAGAAGCAGGAATTCCTGAAGATATGTTAAAAAAATATCATGAATATCTCTCTTCATTTGAAGTGGAAAGGACGCAGTCGAAGTCCGGTAATATTTTATGGAAAGTCATTCAAAAATCATCCGATAAATAATAAGTAGGTAGTATGGGAATCTCTTCACCAACCATTAATTTCCCCGTAGATGAAACCATCAAACGGATCGAATATGTAAAAGCAAATGCGATGGGTATCATCCATGAAGCTAAAAAAATCCAACGAGAAGTTTCCTCAATTCGTTCCGAAACGGATGCTGATGAAAAAGAACGTATCGATGCCGCCGATGGAAAACTAGGTGATATTTTGATTCGTTTTTTACAGAAGTCCTTTCCGAAAGATGGAATCATTTGTGAAGACAAACCAACCATTGATGGTGGTGACTTCAAATGGGTTTTGGATCCAGTGGATGGCTCAATGAATTTTGTTCGGGGACTTCCTTTGTATGCGATTTCGTTTGGTTTGGAACATCGAGAAACACCCGTTGGTGGTGTGGTCATTGTCCCTCCACAAGAATCTGTATACTCCGCAGTTTTGGGTGAGGGCGCTTATAAAAATGGAGAACCCATTGTTACCTCCAGAATTTCCGAACTAAACCGAGCCATTTTTTCTCCCAATCTCCCCACAAAACGAGCGCACATGATCCAGGAGATTATGGCTGACTTATCCGGGTTTTTAACGTATGCAAGGTCCTTTCGTAGAACTGGTTCTTTTGTTTTGGATGCTTGTTTCATTGCAGAAGGTGTGATGGATGCCATTTGGGAAAAAACTGTAAAACATTGGGATGTTTCAGCCATTTCAGTGATCCTTACGGAAGCAGGTGGGAAATTGACCGATTTAAATGGAGTCCATTATTATACCGGACTTCCTGAGTTAGTAGCTTCCAATGGAGTTTTGCACTCGGAAATTTTAAATTTATTAAAGACAGTTCGTTCTACAGTCAGTCGAAATTAATAGAGGCGAACGATTAGAATCGTTCTACTTTTTTAGTTTACGATTTGCTTTTGCGATCCATACTAGATACAAAATACAATTACACTTGAATCCATCAGGAGACCGATCATGGAACATAAACTCCCAGAACTTCCTTATGCAAAGGATGCACTTCTTCCGCACATTTCACCTGAAACTTTAGAGTTTCATTATGGAAAACACCACCAAACTTACGTTACAAACCTCAACAACCTCATCAAAGGAACTGAGTTTGAAAATGCAACACTTGAAGAGATCGTAAAAAAATCATCTGGTGGAATTTTTAATAACGCAGCGCAAATTTGGAACCACACTTTCTACTGGCATTCCCTTTCCCCTAAAGGTGGCGGAGCTCCTACAGGTGCTGTTGCTGATTTAATCACAAAATCCTTTGGATCTTTTGATGCGTTTAAAGAAAAGTTTTCTCAATCGGCCATTACTAACTTTGGATCAGGTTGGACTTGGCTTGTCAAAAAAGGTGACGGTGTTGAAATCGTGAACACAAGCAATGCGGGTAGCCCTTTGAAAGATGGACTCCAATCTTTGCTGACAATCGATGTTTGGGAACATGCTTACTATATTGATTTCCGCAATGCTCGTCCAAAATATGTAGAAGCATTCTGGAATTTAGTAAACTGGGACTTTGCAAACCAAAACTTAAAATAAGAACGGATTCAAATTCACACGTCGAAAGGCAGGTTCCGGAATCCGGACCTGCCTTTTTTATTTCTTTAAAAGATTCAAAATGAATCTTGGTACCTAATACAGAGTTTTTTATGAGCCAAACACTTCCGAAAATCAAGATCCCCAAAAAACCAAATTACACTTCTCTAACTTTGCCGGAAGGAATCGAGTTTTGGGAACTCTTTCGGGTCATTGAAGCAAAATACGAGAATTGTTTCCTACTCGAATCAGCAGGGGACAACCAATACGATTCTCGTTACTCAGTGATTGGATTCCAACCATCGCATCTCATTTTGGGAGAACCTGGAATTTTAGAAATCGATGGAAAAAAATACTCTGTTGAGAATCCTTATTTTGCATTAAGAGAACTTACAGATTATAATTCGCTAAGCATTAGTTATGCGGGTGGATTTGTCGGTTATCTTGGTTACCAAAGTATGCAATTTTTTGAACCAAAACTGAAACTTGAACCACATCCTGACTTCCCAGCGATGATTTTCGGATTGTATTTGGATGGACTCATTTATGATAAATTTACTGGAGAACTCATTTACTTTGATAATGGAACCAACCGCATCCAAGAAGTGAATTTAATCTTAGAACAGATAAAAAAAGACAAATCCCAAAAACCACAAGCAAAGGTTTCTTTACTTCAGGCTGGTTTATCTAAGGAAGTTCATAAGCAGATGGTGGAAGAGGCTTTAGAAGAAGTAAAGGCGGGAAACACATTTCAATGCCAAATTGGATTTGAAGAAATATATAATGTAGAAGGAAGCTCATTAGCGATTTATGAGACACTAAGGGAAATCAATCCATCTCCTCATATGTATTATGTAAAATTTGGATCTCGTGCCATTTTGGGTGCAAGCCCAGAATTACTCTTCCGTTTGAGACAAGGGGAAATGGAATCTTTTCCTTTGGCAGGAACCACCAAACGCGGAGTTGATGCTAAAGAAGACACTCTTCTTGCTCGTAAACTTTTAACCGACCCAAAAGAAATTGCAGAACACAATATGTTAATTGATCTTCATCGTAATGATGTGGGGCGAGTGGCTAAATTTGGAACCGTAAAGGTTCGCAGACGTTTTGATGTAAAAAGGTTTTCTCATGTGCAACATATCTCTAGTGAAGTGGTAGGAATTCTTTCTTCAAAAGAAGATATGTTTTCGGGATTAGCTTCTTCGTTTCCAGCCGGTACTCTTTCTGGTGCTCCGAAAATTGAATCGATGAAAATCATTGAACGAATTGAAAAATCACCTCGAGGTCCTTATGGCGGAGCTGTGGGAAGTTTTGGTTTGAATGGAGATTGTACCTTTGCCATTCCGATTCGAAGTTTTTTTGTAAATGGAAACAAAGGATTTGTTCGTGCTTCAGGAGGGATTGTTTTTGATTCCAAACCAGAAGACGAATACCAAGAAATCATCAATAAAATGGCTTCAGTTCGCAAAGCTTTAGATTTGCATAAAGCTCCTTAATTGGGTCGCGAACTAAAATGACAAAACGAAGTTGCCGGTATAACAGGGAAACGGAGAAACCAAAATGAAAGTGCTCATTCTAGATAATTATGATTCTTTTACATTCAATCTTTACCAAATCGTAGGCGAAATCCTCGAAGAGAGAGAAGAACTTTTTCAATTGGATGTCATCCGAAACGATGAAAAACCTTTCGAATGGATTAAGTCAGCTAACTATGATAAGATCATCATATCACCGGGTCCCGGCCATCCAGCAGACCCTGCCTATTTTGGAGTGAGTGCCGATATTCTAAAAGAGTTAGGAAAAACTACGCCAGTGCTTGGAATTTGTCTTGGAATGCAAGGAATGGCAACTGTGTTTGGTGGCGAAGTGGTTCGGGCCAATATAGCCATGCATGGAAAACTTTCACCCATTGAACATGATGGAAAGGGTGTTTTCTCTGGTTTAACGCAAGGAATAGAAATTATGCGTTATCATTCCTTGGTGGCAAAAGAAACTTCACTCCCTAAGGATTTAGAAATTACAGCTCGGGTTTCTGCCGGGGAAGGGAAGGGTGAAATCATGGGCCTTCGTCATAAATCCTTAAAAATTGAAGGGGTTCAGTTCCATCCAGAATCTTTTGGTTCGGAAGAAGGCAAAGACTTACTGAGAAATTTTATTAATTCTTAGTTTTGCCGTCTAATCAAAACTAGTGGATATTCAATTCAAAAAGTAGAATCTTTTTTTTTGATTCTACTTTAGATCCTTTAACATTGCTTCTTCCCAGGAAGCAAAAAAATCAAAATCGTTACTTGCCTTTTGGGAATCGTCTCCACCAAACAATGAAAATCGTTTTCGTTTGATTTCATTATAAGTAGTGATTGTATTGATTTGTCCCTTTCCAGTTTTTCTAAAGGTAACATGAATTTGTGATCCACCTCGGCCTTGGGTTCCTTGGATGAGTAAGGTGAAAAAATCATTAAAGTATTCATCCATATTTCCTGGGATGAAAAAATTTACAAAACCCTGGGGAATGACGTAGAAAAAATTTCCATTAATTTCTTTTTTCCCAATGCGTACAAAATGTCCGTCTAGTGTGTCCGTTTGTTTATCAAAAGTTGTTTTCAATTTGTATTCCAAATTTTGAATTTTGGCAGTGATTCCAAATGATCTGATTTCAATATCACCCAAAAAATGAATCTCTTTTGGAGATAAAAAATATTCTTTAGGTGGATTGATAGGAAAATGAAATTGGATGGTTTTCCCTTGGTTTGTAATTTTTAATTTATGGGTTGGATTGAATTTGTCCCAGATTTCAAGGTTTAATTTGGTTTTTTCCAATCGTGATCCTGTCCGTTTATAAAAACCAGGAAATTGCGCTTTGGTATCATCATTAATTGTAAATTCCAAAGTATGCCATTCTGCATTTTCTGTGATATGGCATTGCATAACATCACAAAGAAATTGAAGGTTTTGTGAGGTTGCTTTTAATGCTTGATAAGCGTTATGATCATCAATTGCCAAAGCAAAGTCGTGTAACCAAGTAAAAAAATCTCTGGGTTGATAACCGTTTAACTTATGGATGATTTTTCGTTCCACAGAATAAATTTCTTTTTCCTCCCAAAGTTTTGGAGTGTATATTACTTTGGCCAGATAATCATATTTAGGTGGTTCTGGTTCATTCCAATGAAGATTCCAGTTTTGTTGTTGATCCAGTGTTCCGTAGAGAGAAAGGAAAGGATATCCGTCGGCTGTTTTTTGGAGTTGTGATTCATTTTCTTCACTTAAACTACCAGCAAGGGCAGCAAAGTAGATTTCGTTTTTGGAAGTAGATTTTATGGAACGTTGTAAATGGTCATAACCTTTCCAAAATTGGTAGTGGTTTTCATTTTTTTGAAAACAATTTGCGACAGAGAAAAAAACGAAAGTCCAGATGAGATATTTTTTTATGTTATAGTTCTTTTTTGAGAATACCATATATTTCTTCGATGAGATCATTCTCCATATGTTCTTGATATGAGGAAGAAATCAATTTGCCTGATTTGTTATAAATTCTTAAATACGATTCGCCTTTTCTTAGACCATCGGTTAGATGTCCTTTTCGATCTAAAAGAATACTTTCGTATTGTTTTGTTTTTGATTCTTCTAAATAATCTTCTACAAGTTTGTTGGTTTCGCGAAAATCTAAATAGAGCAGGAACTGGACTTTGGAACTATCCTTCCAAAGTAAATTTTGCATTTTCCAATATAGTTTTCTGCCAAGTTTTCTACAAAGTTCAAGGTCGCGAAGGAAACAGCCCATTAAGACCACTGGTTTTCCTTTCACTGAGGTTTCAGAATACGATTGCCCATATTGATCCTTCATGTGAAATTGTGGCATGGGCTCTGCACTCCATTCTTCGTTTGACGCGAACAATAATGCCAATACAAAAAGAACCAACCGAGTCACGGTTTTTAATGTATTCATAAATTCATTAACGGCAAGTGCAAAAATTTCCATCGTTTTGATTCCGATTTTTTTTATCTTGGGATGTTCCAGTTTCACAAGTAAAATCAAATTGATTGATTCTTCCGCATCTTTGGCCTTTTTTGAAGTGGAGGAAGAGGAATGGAGGAATATTTTTCCCGAAGAAATTTCTAAACTGAAAATCAATACCAAAAATTTTGAGGCACTACCAACCGTTTTAAAGTCCATTCAATACAAACGTGGAGTCCTTGCGTATGAAGATTGGGAAACTCTGGTTCCTGATTCCCTTCTTCCTGAAATCCAAAAGTTTGCAGAGAGAGTTGTAACTAACCCGGAACCCAGGGTATATTTGTGTATTTTTAAACTTGATGATATTCTTTCTCCCAATGTAAAAATTTTAAAGACAAGTTTTTATGTTTTAGGAACAGAAGAGGGACTTGTTTTGTTATTTCACGAGATCAATACAAACATCAGTTTTCAAACACAGTATTCATTTGAGGATTGGGTGATTTTTCATCCTACAAAAATCAAACCAATCTATAGGCCAGAACTTTGGTTAAGAGACAAACAACATACTAGTATCTATAAAAATAGAAACTTATCCAAAAATGCCATCTATGGAAACGTTGTTGTGTTTAACGTGCCGGCCTTAATGCCGAATCCTCCTCTTTTTCGGTATCCAAAAGAAGAGGAGAATCCTCCTCCAACAGACCAGTGGAAATCAGTTCCCGAAAAACTCAAAACCTTAGAGGAAATGAGAAAGAACCGACTCATCACTGATGAAGAATATGAAAGGAAAAAAACAGAACTCTTAAAAGAATTTTAAATTCCGTCTCCATGAATGAACTCTTGGATGAAACGGTCATCTTCTGGCGCATCAGTGGATGATTTTTCTAGAAGTTGTTGTTTCTCATATAATTTGTTAATGAGCTGTTGTTGTGTTTCCACTTTTTCCAATAGAACAGAAAAAACTTTAGCGATTGGATCTGGCATTTGATTATGTTCTAACATTTGTTCTACACTGTCAGAGGCAACGTCGCCTGCTTTGACAACTTTTCCTGGAATTCCCACCACGGTACAACCTGCGGGAACATTTCGCATAACAACTGATCCAGCACCCACACGAACATGATCTTCGACTGTGATGTTTCCGAGAACTTTCGCACCGGCACCGATGACGACATTTTTCCCAATGGTAGGGTGCCGTTTGCCAGATTCTTTCCCTGTTCCTCCAAGTGTCACTCCTTGGAAAATCAAAGATCCACTTCCTACAATGGCAGTTTCTCCGATGACAACTCCGGAACCATGGTCGATAAAAACTCCTGGGGCAATTTTTGCGCCAGGATGGATGTCAATTCCGGTTAAAAATCGGCTAATGTAATTTACGAGTCTTGGAATGATGGGCAATCGGAGTATATAAAGCAAATGTGCAAATTTATGCAGCCAAAGGGCATGTAGACCTGGGTAACAGAGAACAATTTCCAAATAGGATTTTGCCGCAGGGTCAAATTTTTTGATGATTCTTATATTTTCGAACATTGATTAGTTGGTTTTAAAATTACTGATTAGACGAGTCAACTTTTCCGAAGGTTGGGAAAGATTTAATGAAGACGGGGATTGCGGGTGGGAACAGAAAATTCACTTGTTCAATAGATTCCTATGACCTGAATTGCGGAAGAAATTTTTCTTTTTTATAAATTCCGAAATTCTCAAAGAACTTTGCCAATTTGATTGGAAATGACACAGTTTTATCAAATGCTCATGGGATCGTTTGTCTCTGAATGAAGTTCAGTTCGATCGATAGCTACCAAATTTCTAATGGCAATTCTGTTTCTAATTGATTCTATAGTTAGGTTCTATAATCTTTCGAGTAGAAATAAATTTCTAGGTTGTTCCGATTTTGGAATCAAAAAAAACAATACACATTCTCCTATTTATCTTAACTTTTTTTACGTTAACATTCTCAGATATTTTTCTTAATCCTCAGGTTCCACAAACATTAGAGAATTATAAACTTATGTTTTTTGAAAACTGGCCATATTCTGCTTCCCTTTTGTTGATTCTACTGGCTCATGAAATGGGACATTATCTTCCAGCAAGATTTTATGGAGTAAACGCCACTTGGCCTTTTTTTATTCCATTGCCAGTTGGACCGATTGGTACTATGGGTGCCGTTATCCAAATCAAACAACAGATTCCGGACAAAAAGGTTTTATTTGATATTGGAATCGGTGGGCCTACGGCGAGTTTGGTTCTTTCGATGGTTGCTTGGTTAGTGGGCATTAGTCTTTCAAAGGTAATTGAAATTCCGCCTGATTTCGATCGTTCTGGTTTTTTATTTTTTGGAGATAGTTTGTTCACTTATTTTACAACACAATGGATTCTTGGACCCATCGATCTTTCGACAATGGATATACAAGCACATCCTCTTGCCAAAGCAGGTTGGGTAGGACTTCTCATCACAGCTGTAAATCTTTTGCCTTTTGGACAACTTGACGGAGGACATGTCATATACTCCATGTTTGGCGAAGGATATCGAAAATGGATTCATCGTTTATTTGTGTTATTTCTTATTTTTTCTTTAATCCATTTTACTTGGTTACTTTGGGGTTTTATTATATACTTCGTTGTTAAGGTGGAACATCCATTTATACGCGATTCTGTCTCAGGGATTGGAAAATTTCGATTCTATTTTGGAGTTACAATGTTAGTAGCATTCCTAATTATTTTTGTTCCGAAACCAATTATATTAGGATCAGAGTTTAACGATTCTTCATTACTCAACGATATTTTTCGTCTGATGACTCATTACATTGGATTGGAATTATGATTCGTATTTTATTTTTATTTTTAGCACTATCACTGAGTCTTTTTGCGCAAGAGAGCAAAGAATACAAACTTACAGACAAAGCATATGGTCTTGCTTGGGACGGAGTTAATTTTTGGTATATTGATACCAGTCGTCGCGCCATTATCAAAATCAATGAAATTGGCGAACAAGAGATTTTTAACTTAGGACTTGCAAACCTTCGTGGAATTAGTTTTGATTCTCGCGAGGGAAAACTCCTCGTTGTAGCTCCAAAACAAATTTTAAAATTGGATCCAAATTCCGGTGGTATCACTGACAAAATCCAAATTCCTCTTTCAAACGTGGCAGGGATTGCAAGCGTAGGAAACTATTATTATATTTTAGATTTGGATTCTGGAAAGGTTCAAATTTATGACCAGTCTTCTTCGCTTTTAATTGGCGGTTTTTTTACAGATCGGACTAGACCACGTGACATTTGTTATGGGAGAGATTCTTTGTGGATCTCTGATTCTGCTGACAATAGTATCTATCGATACGATACCAAATCCGGTAAAATCACTGGATCCATTAAAACAAATCTTCGTTCATTGCGTGGGGTTTTACTCAGTGGCTCTAAACTTTGGGTGGTCGATCGTGAAAATAAAGAAATTAAAAACATTCCCTTCATTGAAACAGAACGATTCATTGCCTCTGGTGAAGAAGAATATAACTTAGAAGTATCATTAAAATTCAAATTGGATTCTGTTTCATTGTCAAAGGCACAGATTGCAATCCTCCATCCACCTTCAAATGAACAACAAAGAATTCGTGGTGTAAAATTTACAGATGCAACTTACCAACCATCGTTCATCCAACGAAATCGAGTCCATCTGAAAAAACTATCCATTGAGGATTTACCGGGAGAACAAATCGTAAAGTATAAGTTTTCTTCAAAAAACCAATTTATCAAATATTATGTTACTGATGAATATTTAGATAAAGAGGCTGCATATCCTGGGGATGTTACTGCCTTTTATGAAAAAACGAAAGAAGAGTTAAAACTTTTACCCCGAGACTATTTAGATGCAATTTACCAGGCACGACAAACAAGTATTAGTATTAATGATTTTAAAGATAAAATGAAAGAATTAGGAGTCCCAATCCAACCATTTCGAATGATTCGTTTCGAAAAAGGAAAACCAAAATCAATTCAAGATTCTCTTTCTATTTTTCTTTTGAGTTACGGTTGGATACCAATAGCTGATTTGGGACTGGGAAGTAATACCGACAAACGGTACTTTGAAAAAAAAGAAACAGATTTAATTTTATTTCAAAGTTTGAATTCCAAATCGTCCATTTCTCCAGTATACTTTCGAAAGGATGTCAATTCTGAATGGGAAAATTTGCCTGCAGAAATTACTTATAAAATTAAGTAAACTTTCGGTATTCTTTTTAATCGTTTGTTCACCACTGAGTCAAAAAGTTGATTCAGTGTTTGTTGATAAAACAATAGAAAGGGAAACAAAATTTCGAGATTTAGTTGAGTCTACGTGGGTGCAATTTCCTAAATTGGGGTTGTATTGTGAAAAGGAAATTTCCTATCACAAAGTCTTTTGTAAGATCCAAACTATTTTAAGTTTCCGAAAACTTTCCGAATATTTGGATATCCCAATTTTTGAATCTGGTCCACATACAAAATACTATCTAGAATTAAACTCGAGTAATTCCTTCGGACATTATCATCCAGAATTTCCAATAAAACTTAGAGAATTTCTACTTCCTGCAAAAACAAACAAAACTTTGTATACAATCACTTTGCCCATTTATGAAAGTTCGATTCGAAGCACTGCTCGAGAGTTTTTTATTGTTTATCAGAAATTAGATTCTAATCCTAAGTTTTTTAGAAAAGAAGCAGATCGTTATCTGATGTTAGTGGAAGAGGATCGATTGGATCCTTATTATTTGGATCGGTTTATTTTATTTTTGTATCCTGCCTTTACAGACAATGAGGATCCAGAAGAATCATCTAGATTTGTTTATAGAAAAGGTGATGAATCAATTGATGCCCAAATCGTGAAGGAACTCGTTGGGTTTTGGCTTCGTAGAAAAGCAGATGGCACAGATACCGATTTTATTTTAGGATTAGTTGAATTACTGAAATTGTACGATTCGGAATTTTATTTAAACCGAACCGCACAGTCTTCCAATTAACTTTGGTTATCCTAAAATATCTTTTACTGCATCAATCACATCTTTTTCATCAGACTTTGTCATTCCGGCAAATAGTGGTAGTGAAACCGATTTATCATACATCTGACAAGCATTTGGATATTCTTTGCGATTGTATTGGAAAGTTTTTTTATAATAAGGATGTTCGAAGATGGGAATGAAGTGAAGGCTTGTCCCAATATTTCTTTCTTTTAACTCTTCTACTAATGTATCGCGCCCTACTTTTGCAATTTTTGGATCTACTTCAATGCGGTAGAGATGCCAACTATGAATTCCATTTGAATCTTCTTTAGGAAGTTTGATTCCTTTTAATGAAATAAATTCTTCATTATAATGTTTTGCAATTTCCGTTCGACGTTCCCAAAATCCATGTGATTCCTTTAGCTGTACGACTCCGAGAGCTGCAGCGATATCGGTCATATTATATTTATAACCAGCATCCACCACTTCATAATACCAACCTGGTCTGTTAAACGCATCACGGTTAATTCCATGAAGTCTCATCTTTCGGATTCGTTCTGCCGCTTCCTTATGAGAAGTAGTGACCATCCCCCCTTCTCCAGTTGTGATTCCTTTTGTGGCATAAAAACTAAAAACGGTAAAATCTCCCCAAGTTCCAATCATTTTATCTTTGTGAACTGCTGGGAAGGCATGGGCTGCATCTTCAATTACGTATAAATTGTATTCCTTTGCGATAGAAATCAGGCTTTCCATATCACAGGTATATCCTGCTAAGTGAACCGGCATAATTGCCTTGATACGTTTTCCTGTTTTTTTGCTTTTGAGTTCTTTTCCGTTCCATTTGCATTTGGATTCAATGGTTTCTCGTAACCTGTTTGGAGTCATGAGATTGTGAATGGGATCAACGTCAGTTAGGATGGGTTCTGCTCCGAAATAACAAATGACCTCGGCTGTAGCCGTAAAGGTGATAGAACTTGTGATGGCAGCGTCTTCTGAAGTCAGACCGATGGCTTCTAAGGCTAAATGTAAGCCAGCCGTGGCAGAGTTGACAGCGATGGTTTCTTTGCTACCAACAAAGTCGCCAAACTCCATCTCGAATTGTTTGACTTTGGGACCTGAAGTGACCCAGCCCGATCTAAGCACTTGGGCGACTTCTTCAATCGCATCTTCGGAAATCGAAGGCAGAGCAAACGGTAGGAAGGTTTTGCGAGATGTGAGCATATTCATTTATACGACATAATTCGGAAAAAATTTCCAGTCTTTTCCGCCCCCAAACTTCCTATCGACGGGATTTTTGAAAGCTAAATAGGGATTTTCACCCAAGCTCTAAAAATCTACTTGTAGACACCTAGGAAACTTCGCATTCTTTCCTGGAACATGGAAGTTCCTTTTTCTGAGATTTTAAATCGTATTGCCGTCATTGACCGTGACATTGCAGAACTCAATCGTTTGAAGAGTCGTCTGCCAGCTGACAGACCGTACTCGCCTACCATCCAGCTTACATTCGATAAACAAATTAATACTTTGTTAAACGAGCGAGTTTCTTTAATGGAACTCCCGATTTTACATCCACCTCTTTGGTTACTTTCCAAAGAAGGATTGGAACCCGCTGATGAAACATCCATTTTAAAAGAGCGAAAGTCTTTACTTGCTGGAGATTTATCAGTTGCTCATCCGAATGAACAAGATGTCATCAACTTCATTCGAGAAATTCCAAAAACAGAAGTTCATCTACATCTGGAAGCTTGCGTGAATAAAGAAACTTTAAAGTTCCTTTATAAAAAGAACGGCATTGAAGTTACAGATCAAGAATTTGAAGATAAATACAACTTCAAAGATTTGAATGGTTTTATACAGGTATTTTTCTTTGTGCAAGGTTCAGTAAAAGAAGCTTCAGACCTTGGGTATTTTATCGATAGTTTAGCTGATTATTTACGTTCCAATAATATAGTTTATTGTGAGGCGTTTTTTGCTCCTTCTAAGTTCATTCAAAATGGATTAGATTTTGATGAGATGGTTGAAGTGATGGTAAATCGTATTCGCCAAATTGAAGTCAAAGATGGAATCACCATTCGTTTGTTAGTTGACGTTTCTCGTTCCTTTGGTCCAGAAAATGCGATGAACAATCTCAAACGTGTTTTGGGATTAAAACATAAAGAAGTCATTGGAATTGGACTTGGTGGAGCTGAACTTATGGGTCCCGCTAAGGATTATTCTGAAGTATTCAAAGTAGCACGCGAATCTGGATTACGATGTGTGGCCCACTCTGGAGAAGATGATGGTCCTTGGGCGATTTGGGATGCCGTAAATCTTTGTAAGGCGGAAAGAATAGGTCACGGGACTTCTGCCATCCAAGATCCTGAACTTGTTCGTTACATGAAGGAAAATCGTATTCCAATTGAGATATGTGTTACCTCTAACGTCTTTACTGGAAAATACGTTCGTAAGGAACAAAACCATCCAGTTCGATATTATTATGACCAAGGTTTGATGTTGTGTATCAATACAGATGATCCAGATATCTTTAATGTTAATCTTACTTATGAATTTTTTAAACTCTATCGTTTCTTAGATTTTTCAATCGATGAGATTATTGATTTGGTGCGACAAGGTGTGCTTTGTACCTTCCATCCAGAAAAAGAATCTTTGTGGAAATCTATGGAAGAGAAGATAGAACAGATTAAATTGAAATATAATTTAGTTTCAGATAAACAAGTAACAGCTGTTTAGTTTGAGTTCCAGATAGTTCCGTTCATTTTAGAGTTATAGGTTTATTGAAAATTCAATTGTTATTGAATTCAGCCGGTATATCATTTGAGGTTTTTTTAATATATCCTTCATTTGTGAGTTTTTGGTTTTTAAATCTTTTGAAATTGAATTTGTTAACAATAATTTTAATTAGCGAATTAAGTGTAAGTTATACTCTCGAGAAATGAGATAATTGAAGGCATATTCAACAGACTCAGGAATAAAAATTTCAGACTGAAATCCTAATTTGGGATACAGAATGATTCTTTGTAAATCACCTACGATTTCGTTTATAATCATATAAAGATTCATATATTGATGAGGTGCATCTAATAAAGAGTATTCTGGTGCAGAGATGATGAACCTATTTTCTGGCCATTGTTTGTCCAAAGCCAACTTTACTCTTAAGGTCATAGAAGGCTTTTGAATTGCTATTAGCGAGCTCACTGTAATATTCATTTTCTTTAACAAAGATTTTGTAAAATGAATATTTTCACCTGTGTTGGTAGATTCATTTTCGACGATGATATCTTTTATAGGAATACCTTCCTTCTTAGCAAACTGAGCAAAAGAATCAGCTTCTGAATCAGAGAATACGTTTTTAGTAAAAAAATTGAGTCCCCCCGAAAATAGAATATGATTGGCATAACCATTTTTGTAGAGGTCGCAAGCGTACTTAGCAATTCTTATGTCATGGCTACATAAGACAAAAATTAAATCTGCTTTATTAAGATCATCTTTTTGAACTAAAAAATCCCAAATGATGGAAGCAGATTCTAAATCTTTATCCGATATTTCTCGATGAGAAAGTAAAAACAAATTCTAATTATTTTACAGCTTCTTTCAACGTCGCAATGTCAATTTTTCTCATTTTTAACATGGCTTGCGTGGCACGTTCTGCTTTGATTGGATCTTTATGCGAAATTAGTTCTAAAAGAATTTTTGGGGTCACTTGCCAGTACATACCAAATTGGTCTTGAAGCCAACCGCACATACTTTCTTTTCCCCCATTCGCTAAAAGAGCATTCCAATAATAATCAACTTCTTTTTGAGTTTCTACACTGATCATAAAGGAAACTCCCCAAGTGAATTTGAACTCAGGTCCACCATTATAAGCAGTAAACTTTTGTCCGTTTAAAATGAACTCCCCTTGCATTGGGTTTGCTGTTATGATTTTTGACTTTTTAAAAACCGATGCATAGAACTTTGCCACTTCTTCAATATTTGCATTAAACATTAGAAAGGGAGTGATGCTATGAGTTGGATTGGCTCGGTAATCTAACTTTTTCAAATTAGATTTTGCCTTTGTTTTGCTCGTTTTTTTCTTCTTTGGTGCTGCCATGGTATTCCTTCCTTAATTTTTTTCCTCTAATTCATCTAAACGTATGATTATATTTTTAATCGGTGAAATGTATGCCTTCACATCATAACATACGAGACTGGCAATGAAAATACCAAAATTAGGATCATTTAACCATCTTGTGGTGAATTGGTCACATGGATAAAATTCAATATCTTTTGCACATCTGTCAATATCTTCAGTTTTGTAATGAGAATAGTGATTAAAAACTTCGAAACGAGTAATTAAATGTATAAACAAAAAAAGAGAGTTGTTTGTTTCTTTAGAAAGAGACCTCCGGAGAGGATCAGGATTCGTATCGCTTTCGTTATATGAATAGTTTACCAAACTACAACTGTGCAATTTAGAAAAAACTTTGCTGGAAATTCTTTGGTTTGCTTCCAATCCATTGATGAAATCTGGCCCAATTGACAGATAGTTACAGTGAATGAAAAAGACAAAGGGAAATAAAGAATTGAAGTTACCTGTAAAATCTATATTCTTTTTGAACAGGTTTACCATTTTTATTCACCTATATTTTGAATTTAAAAATTTTACGCTAAAATTTCGGATCACCAATTAAAAACCAAGCATTAACAATCAGTTTCTTTTTTATTTCATAAATTGCTAATACGTCGACCACAGCTTTGCCTTCTGGAAAATTTCTAGTAACTAATTCTTGGTCTACAATTGTATCACCAAACACTTGTCTAGAAATCAACCTCGCAAAAAGGTCTGGTTCTTGGAAACGAATTATATGTCTTTCCTTAATTTGGTCAAGTCCATCTGCAATTAAAGTAGTCGGGTGTAGGTATATTTTTGCATTTTTGTCCCAACATTGCAGAAACAAATGAATATCTTTATTGTTATATGCTTTCAGTTGTGTATCGATTAAGCTTATGCTTGTTTTTTGATTCATAAGAGATTCATTTCTATAAATACTTAGGTAGTAATCATTCAAAAACTTCCTGTCTGAACTGCGCCTGCTCGTTTGTAATTAGCGATAATAATTCCACTTGGCGAGATTTGACTCTCCGTAAGTTTAAAGGAAGCAGGGATGGTTCCTTCGGCAAATAACCTTTTACCACTACCCAGTGTTAGTGGATAGATTTTTAACCAAAACTCATCCACCAGATCATGTTGCATCAGAGTTTGAACAAGGTTGGCACTTCCATAAACATGTAAGTTTGGGCCATCTCCCTGTTTGAGTGTTTTGATTTTATCTACTACGTTTCCATTTAAAAAGACGGAGGGATTCCATGTATGAGATTTCATCGTATTGGAAACAACGTACTTCGTTACAGACATAACACTTGGCCAGATTTCACTATGTTCGGGCCAATATGGTGCCCAAATAGAAAAGGTTTTTCGGCCTAACAACAAATCAAAGGGCAAGTTCATTTGCCTTTCCATGACCTAATTAATTACATCATCTGAATAGGGAACTTGCCATCCCCCATAAACAAAGTCACCACTGGTATCTTCTGTTGGCCCACCGCCAGCTTGGATCACACCATCAAGGGTAAGAAATTCGAGTACGATTATTTTTCTCATGACAAAGTTCTTCGGTGAAATTTATAAATTCAGAATCATAACATAAGGTAAAGCGATTGTTTCTCTGAAAATGGAATATAAGTCACGTATTTCAATGTATCTGGCGTAAGATGTTTTGATATTATTGAATCCTGCTCTTTTTACTAGATAACTTGCTCTAGGAAGATGATAATACTGCGAAATGATAAGAATTGGTTCCGATTCATGCGATTTCAAGATTTCCTTTAAATTTTCTGCGGATTTTTCCGTAGTGTAACCTAGATTGTCTGCTATGATTTGATTTGCATTTATGCCGTTTGCTATTAAATATTCTTTCATTACTTTTGCTTCGTCAAATCCTTCTTTTCCAATTCCTCCAGAGACTATTATTTTCTGTATTAAATTTTCCTTATAAAGAACAACGGCACGATCTAATCTTGCTTGTAATCGATCCGAAGGTTTTCCATTTAGTTCTACTTTATTACCCAGTACAAGAGCAAAAGTTGATTTTAAGTCTTTTTCTTCTGTTAATCCATGATAAAGGATATAACCGAATGAAACTAATAAATAGAAAGAAAATACCTTCGTTAATGAGATAAATTTTACTTCGAATTGTTTAAGTGACATGAATTTCTTATTGTTATAGAATTTTTGATTTAATTTTGTTTGGAAATAAGTGCACCGAGAAATTCGGAAGTATTCCATTCTTCTATGATAAAACCATTTTTAAATTTTGAAACAATCATTTCATTCCATTGAATGGATTTGCCTGGTTTTAAGTTTTTGTTCTTTGAAGGTTTTATTTTTCCGCGTAAGGTTCTTTTCCATACGATGAATTCTTCTGTTTGTACTAAGAATTGAATTTTGACTATTTTTAAATCAGCAAAAAAATTATGTAAATCCTTCGTCCACTTGATGATGATTTTATGCCCTTGATAATCCTTTTTAGAAGTATGAACAATGTATTCGTTAGAAAAAACTTCTTGGATTGATGTTGTACTGTGATTTGTAATTAGTTCGTTCAATATGAACGAAATTTTTTCATTATTATTTTGCATATTTGTATTCACTCTTCCATTTTCGTCAGACTATATTTTTGGTACTTTAGGATGAACTGCAAACTTAGAGAAGAAGAAATTTACTCCCTAAGATGGAAACTAGATTGACAATAAATGATTTAATATTAAACTATCTAAATAGAGGAGCTGGAAGGTAAACATTCCAGAAACCAGGATGAATCACGAAGAAAACAAAGAAAATTGGGGTATTTTTCAAAGTTCAGAAACTCAGCCTTCCCTTTTTTTGGGACATGGTAGCCCGATGAATGCAATTGAGGAAAATGAATTTGTGGAAGGATTACGAAATCTTTCCTCTAAGATTCCCAAACCAAAAGCAATTCTTTGTATTTCCGCTCATTGGGTAACCGATGGCACTTTTGTGACCGCCATGGAAAATCCTCCCACCATACATGACTTTGGTGGATTTCCGAAAGCACTATTTGATGTGCAGTATCCTGCTCCTGGTAGCCCTGAACTTGCAAAACTGGTTCAGTCGTTGGTAAAATCTCAAAATATAAAATTAGATTACGAATGGGGTTTGGACCATGGTGCATGGAGTGTCATCAAACATATTTATCCCAATGCTGATGTTCCAATCGTTCAGTTAAGTATGGATTATAAAACTTCGCCAGAAAAACACTTTCAATTGGCAAAAGAGTTGGCTCCTCTACGGGACCACGGTGTGCTCATTTTAACAAGTGGAAATATTGTACATAACTTGCGTATGGTGGCTTGGGATAGGCTAAACGAAGTATATGGATTTGATTGGGCAATGGAAGTCAATCAGAAGGTTAAAAATTGGATTTTACAGGGAGATAATGATTCCTTAATTCAAATTAGAAATCATGGAAAAGAATTTGAATGGGCGATCCCAACAGCAGAACATTATTTGCCATTGTTATACACATTAGGAACAAAACTCGATTCTGATACCATATCATTTTTTAATGATAAACCGGTAGCAGGTGCTTTAACTATGACTTCAGTAAGACTCGACCCACATTTGAACTAGGATAAGGTATAAAATGGAAAAGCCACTCGAATTTTTAGTTCGAAAACCAAAGGTAACAACTGAGAATCCCCCTCTCCTCTTATTGTTACACGGCGTTGGTAGTAATGAAGAAGATTTATTTTCTTTATCAAATTATCTACCTGATTCTTTGTTGGTGGTCTCACTCCGCGGCCCTATATCTTTGGGTCCAAATAGTTTTGGTTGGTATGAAGTATTATTCACGACAGGCCAACCTAAGATCAATTTGGAGCAAGAAAAAGAGAGTAGAAAGCTTTTATTAGATTTTTTGGATTATCTTAAATTAAATCATCAATATGATGAATCCAATGTTTGGACCTGTGGTTTTAGTCAAGGAGCCATTATGTCATATTCCATTGGATTACTTTATCCAGATAAAATCAAAGGAATTATTGCCTTAAGTGGAAGGTTGTTGGAAGAGAATAAAGAAATGATAAAGATCACAGATGATCTTTTAAAAAAGAAGATTTTTATTTCTCATGGAACCAAGGATCGAGTGTTATCGGTTGAATATGCGCGCTCAGTAAAACAATATTTGGAATCAATTGGCATTCGGCCTCATTATCAGGAATATGAAGAAGGTCATAGTATCAACAGAGAAATGTTAAAGGATTTGATACAATGGTTGGAAACGGAATTGGGGAAAATTAACTAAGGACTATTTATTTTTGCTAAATAAACTTTCATCAATTGCAATTGCATTTTCAAGATATTCGATTAGCAAAGATTTATTAATTTGATTTGGATGATGATAGGTAATACAATAAACTTGTTTTCTATTTTCTTTTTCTAAAATATTATGCTTATCATTAATTAAATAGCCATTACAAAATCCGAATTGTACACCAGCTTTTGGTCCTGGTTTTATAGAGGCTGGCCAAATAAAACAAATCCTGCTATTTTTAAAATAATATGGAACAGAATAAGAAATTTTTTCTTTAAGAGAAGGAAAAATTGAAACTATCTCTTTTAATTTAGAAACAATTTGAAATTCGTTTTTTGTGAGAGATTGATAAAAAGTTTCAAATTTATCCATTTTAGTTAATTAGTTATTTATGGATTTTTATAAAAAAAAGTCCACAATATAGAGTGAGCAAAGTTAGAAAATTCAGAGTTGGATCAGTAGACAATGGCACCACAAAAAAGCCAAAATAACATAGATTGAATGAAAATTAAACTTTGAGTCTTTGTATCAGCAATAAAATTGATTGTTCCCTCGAGTAAAGTAAGTATTGAACCTATTATTATAGCATTTTTTCAAAGGGTGAATCTTGAAAATTTACTCTGTTCCATACAGTCGTATGTTTGGTAACCAAATGAATAGACAAGATAATAATTCCTATAGAATTTTTTATACGCTATTTTACATAAAAACTTATATGCGTATTTCGTATATCATCCGGCTCTTTTTTTAAAAGTTTTTAAAAACAAAAGATAAAAATCCAAAAAAAAGGACTAGGTCTGTAAGAACCTAATCCTTTTTGAAATCTTAGTTTTGCTTTTTTATATAAGTATCTAATCGATAATCCCTAATCGTTTGAAGATGAGTGGGATTTTTTCCAAATAAGGTTTGATTTGGAAAATTTCATCCAGGTCACTTTCTTTGAGGATGGCAGAACATCTTGGATCTTGTTTTAAAAGGTCACGAAGATTTTTGGACTGGTCTGCCCATACTGCCATTGCATTTTCTTGAACGATTAAGTAGGCATCTTCACGAGTGATTCCGCCTTTTTCAATTAGCCATAACAATACTTTTTGTGAAAAGATTAGTCCACGTGTTACATTTAATGTACGTTCTGTAGCATCAGGATACACATGAAGTCCTTTTAGGACAAAATTCATTTTTTCCAAAATGTAATCCAGTGCAATAGTAGAATCAGGAAGTACAATTCGTTCGGCAGAAGAATGAGAAATATCTCGTTCATGCCAAAGCCCTACGTTTTGTAATCCTACGTTTACATTGGAACGAATCACTCTGGAGATTCCAGAAATTCTTTCGCAAACCACTGGGTTACGTTTATGAGGCATTGCAGAGGATCCTTTTTGGCCTTTGGCAAATGGTTCTTCTACTTCTCGGCCTTCCGTTTTTTGTAACAAACGAATTTCAGTTGCCATTCGGTCTAAACTGGCAGCAACCACTCCAAGCACTGACATATAAAACGCATGGCGATCTCGTGAGATAACTTGTGTAGCAATCGGATCAACGGTTAATCCAAGTTTGGTTAATACATATTCTTCAATTTCTAAATCAATATTAGAATAAGTTCCGACCGCACCAGACAATTTCCCTACGGCCACTTGTGCGCGGGCATCTTTCATCCGTTCTAAGTTTCGAGTCATCTCCGCATAGAAAAGAGCAAACTTAAGACCAAGTGTCATTGGTTCTGCATGGATTCCATGAGAACGTCCGATACAAGGAAGGTCTTTGTACTCTTTTGCTTTTTGTTTTGTGGTTTCTAAAAGAGTTTCGGTTCTTTGGATGAGAAGATCCATGGCTTGGACCATTTGTACACAAAGTGCAGTGTCACCAACGTCACTAGATGTGAGGCCAAAGTGAACATGTCGGCCTGCTGGTCCTATATAAGAGTTTAGGTTTGTCAAATAGGCGATAACATCATGATGTACTTTTGATTCTATTTCTAGAATTTCATCTACATTGAATTTTGCCTTTTGTTTGATGGTTTCTAGGTCCTCTTTGGGAACTTCTCCACGGTTGGCGCGGGCTTCGCAGGCATAAATTTCAATATCTGTCCAAATCTTAAATTTGTTCTCTAATTCCCAGATGGCAGAAATCTCTGGATGGCTGTATCGATCGATCATAAGGGCAGTCTTTCATTAGAAACTTCTCTTTCAACTGGGAATTTTACGATTGCCGAACGATGTTCGAAATTCAAGTTTAGAATCTAGTAATAAATCCTAGGGGGGCATATGTCCAAAGAATTCGAAGGAAAAGTAGCACTGGTAACGGGAGCTGCCTCTCCCATTGGTTTGGGAAGAGCAATCGCAAACCGAATCGCATCGCATGGTGCAAGTTTGGTGCTTGTTGATTTGAATCAGGAAAAAATTGAAGAAGCTGCAAGAGAAGTAGAAGCTAAATTTGGTGTGAAAGCAATTGGAGTTGCTTGTAACGTTACAAAACCAGAAGACTGTGATGCTGCTATCAGCAAAACAAAAGAGGCTTTTGGTAAATTGGATTTTCTTGTGAACAACGCAGGTGTTTTGAAAGACAACCTTCTCATTCGTATGTCTGAACAAGAATATGACTTTGTGATGGATGTGAACTGTAAGGGAGTTTTCCTTATGACTAAATCCGCAAGTAAACTCATTCTAAAATCTGACTCTGGTAGAATCGTAAACATTTCTTCTGTTTCTGGATTAACTGGCCAACCAGGCCAAGCGAACTACTCTACTTCCAAAGCGGGAGTGATTGCATTAACAAAAGTTTCTGCTCGTGAATTTTCAGGAAGAAACGTACTAGTGAATGCAGTTTGTCCAGGTTATGTACAAACTGAAATGACTGGAACACTTTCGAAAGAAGTACAAGACAAGTTGACTGATCCTTCTGTGATCCCACTCAAACGTCCAGGAAAACAAGAAGAGATCGCATCTGCTGTGAAATTTTTCTTAAGCAACGATGCATCTTACATTACTGGAACTTATCTCCGTGTAGACGGTGGTGCGGCTATCGGGATGTAGATTTTTTATCCTTTGCCTTTGGTGCGACTGCAATCGGTTTGACCGCCTTTTGCACCTTAGGCGAAGATGGTTTCGTTTTTGTATCTTTTACTGCTTTTTTTTCTTTGGTAGTTTCAATCACAAGTGGATCTGTAGTTGGTTTTTTCTTTTCTTCCGGAACTGGCGGTGTTTGAATTTCGTAATCATAACGAACCGTTGAACTCCAGTTTCCTGCAAAATCTCTGACACTCGCAAGCACAGTATGTTTCCCTGGTTCGTATAAAATTTCTGGTTCGAAGATTTCCAAACGACCATCTTTGGGAAAAAATTCGGCTTTGCCGGGAATTCCATCCACTGTGATGTCAAACCCGTCTGGCATAATTCCTGATCCAACATCCACAGCTTTTAGATACAAAGCAAAATCTTCTCTTGGATAGACTGTTTTATTCATTAACTCATGTAAGTAAATGGTCGGAGGAGTTTGGTCTGATAAAACAACAAAAAGCCCCGTTTTACGCAATCTAACTTTAAAAAATTGGCCCCAAGAACTAAAAGAAGATCCATTGATTTTTTTTACATTTCCATCAGCCAACACTTCATATAAGTCTGCAGAGTTGATGTCTTTTGTTTTAGGAACTTTCACATAAAGATCATAACCTAAATTAAAATCCTTAAAATCAGGACCAATTTTATATACACTCGAAAGTTGATTGAGACCTTTTGTGTTGATTTGAATTTGTTCCTGGGCTTCTATTTCAAAAAATGCTTTTGAGTACACAGCATTCACAGGAAAAAACAATTCTACTTTTGTATCTTTCGATTTGAAAGTCGTATAACGATCGTAGTATACATTGTATTTCCATTCTTTAGTGACAATATGACTATAATCACCTTGGTCCTTTAGAATATAAAAGGATGCAAAAGACATCTGTCCACCCATACCAGTGGCGCGGATTGTGATTTCTTTTGGTTCTCCCATTCTCATTTGTTCGCTATCGAGTAGGCCCTGTTCTCTTCCATTACTTCGCATTCCAAGAAGATCGTTACCATCTCTTGTGTGCAAATAATAGGAAAATGGATTTCCATTGGGTTTACTCACGGAACTATCATATAATAGAACATTTTTTCTTGTATGTTCTTTTAAGATTTTTGAAAATTGGAAACCCTGTAAAACGTTCTCACCAATTAACATATCTAAGGTGAAAATTCCAAGACGATTGCTATTTGATTTTTGATGGATTGCTATTTGAATCCCCACTTTGCCTTGGATAAAAAGTGTAGGTGACTCGGACAATTCGAATCTGTTCCCACTGGCCTCATAAAAAGGTATTTCTACAGTTTCATTTCTACCATTGATGAAAGTTCTAGGAGTTTGTGGTGTAATCCGTAGAGCATTGAACACAATTGGTTCCGCAACATTATAACCCAAACCGTAGTGGACGGGGTTATAATAAACGTTGTCTTTAAAAAGTTCAAAGTGGAGGTGCGGTGGGCCAACACCTGTATCACCAGAAAATGCGATGGTTTCTCCTGCTTCAAAGTCTACCGCCTCGGGCAGGGCAATGTCAAAATCAGTTCTGTCCTTATATCGTTTTGCTTGTTTTGATTTTAAAATTTGTTTGATAATTTTCTGAGAAAATTTATGTAAATGGCCATAACGAGAAGTCATTCCATCGTCATGTTGCAAAAAAAGCGCATAACCAATGCTAGTCCATCTTCTTTGGACTCTAGTGACTTTCCCTTTTGCCACAGCCAAAATTGGGACTCCAATTTTTCCTCCCGTGGAAAAGTCTTGTCCCATATGAAAATGGCCCGTTCTAAATTCTCCAAAGGTTCCCGTAATGGAATCATATCCTTTGACTGGCCAAATATAAGGATTCTTTAATACAAACCCAGGTGGGAAATCAGAGATAGATATTGCAGAGAGAGGGAAAAAACAAACGATAAGTACTAATACGAAAGAACGCAACATCAGATTTCATTATAATTTTCGGCGCTTATGGTGAAAAGACTTATAAGAATCGAGGGGTGTTTCTAAAATTTCCCCTCGTTCTCAGAAATTTTATTTAAAAACAGGTCTTCGTTTTTCTTTCAAAGCAGTCATTGCTTCGAGTAAATTATCAACGACACCTGGTTGTTCAAAGGATTTGGTTGTGTCTTTTTTATATTGCTCTAGGTGTGCAATCAGTGCTCCATTCAAAGTATTCTTTGTCGCTCGGTATGCTGCTTGCGGAACTTTTGAAAGTGTTTCCAATTTCTTTAAAGCAATTTTACGAATCTCTTCTGGAGTTGGTGCAATCTCATCAACGAGGCCAATTTTTTTAGCTTCTGCACCTTTGTAAGTTGTTCCTTCCAAACATACTTCTGCCCAATACCTAGGATCCACACACATTTTGATGCGATCAATAAAACTTCCTGGAAGTGGAAGTCCAACATTTACCTCTGTAAAACCAATCCTTCCTTTTCCATCCAACATATATTTAAAATCAGAAGCAACAGTAATGACGGCACCACCACCCATCGCATGACCAGTAACTTCGGTGATAAGAGGTTTATCAAATTTAACTAACTCACCAAATAAGATAACAATACCACCAACTTCATCGATGAGTTTGTCTCTACTGGTAGATAGTAGGTTTTCTGCATCAAGGCCATTGCAAAAAAACTTAGGATTGTCTGTGGTTAAGATCACACCTCGTTTGGAATTGTCGGCTTTGATTTCATTTAAAATTTCACCGAGATCTCTCATGTTTTGACCTGTGAGTGAATTTTGGTCGTTCATTTGAAAGCGAATGATTTCGCCTTTTCCATTTGGAATGTCGATGACTTCACGTTTGTAATTCATTGGTTACTTCTTTTGTTTTGTTATTATAAAATCTATGATTGCGGAGTTTTTTTAGATAAATCAGAATCAGATGGAGTTTCGGTTGGTGGTTCAGAACTACTTGGTTCTTCAGGCACAACTGGGATTGGTGCACCACCAATCGGAATTTCAATTTTTACATCACCTAAAGAGGTTGGAGGTGTTGGTGGGTTCTCTTTGCCACTTTCTTTTGTAAATTTATCCTTTTTTTCTTTTTTACGTTGTTCTTCTTTTTTCTGTTCTTCCATTTTAACGTATTCATCGAATTCGTTTGGAGCCATAAATACTAACATTTTTTCATCATCTGACGCATGTTCAATGAAGGCTCCCATATGACGACCAGCAATAAACACAACCTTTTCGTGATTAGAAAAAAGTTTCATTACTCGTTCGAATACATCTACTTCTTCTTTGCCAAGTTCGGGAACAACTCGAACGTCAAAACAAATTCGTTCTGCATGAATGGACTTCAAAAAATTTGGTGTAAATATCTTTTTAAATTCTGGAAATACATAACGTTTGAGATTGGCACGGCACTGAAACAGAACTCTTCCATGTCCCCGATCCACAACTACAAAAGACATATTGTCTCTTGTTTTAGAAGATTCGCTGAATTTATATTCTTCAACGTGCGAATGGATTCTATCAAGGAGAGGTTGTTTGATTAATGGTTTAACCATATAATCTGTAAATCCAAGAGCTTTGTGATTTGTAATAAAGTTTGTATCTTCTTTCGGAATCATCGCCAAAATAGGAATGTTATGTGTGATTACATCGCGGCGAAGTTCTAAAACAAATTCTAATTCTTTTTTGTCCTTAAAAGACAAACCCATCAATATAATATCAGGGTTTGAGGATTTTACGTACTCCTGAACTGTTTGCGAAAATTTTGTTATGACAACTCGTTGGCGTAAACCAAGAAAGATATTTTCCAAATCCTGAGCTGAATTTGGATCGTTTTCAATGGCCATGATGAAATGCATAAATGAATTTTAAATTAAACCTTCTTCTGATGCAACTCGAAACAAATTTCCGACTTTCTTTTGTTTTTCTGACAAAATTTTATCTGTCAATACTTCTTTCACGACATCCTCGTGAATTGAGTGCAGAAGTTCAAAATCTCTTTTATAATCTGAGACAGTCATTTTTCCAAATAAAATATTCGCTTGGAACTGGTAGACCTGGTGCTCCATAAGAAATCGTAAAGTATCGTAATCCTCCACGGCTTCTGCAGTAATCACAGCTTCCCGGTTATCAGCTAGGCGTTTACAATAATCGATAAATGCCAAGTTATCCAAAAACTTAATTTGGTCTTCTTCCATTTTAAATTTAAAACTGATGGGATCTAATTTGAATTCTTTGATCATAATTCCGAGATCCAAAACAATTTGGTGAGATTGGCTTTTGACTCCAAAGTCGTCCGCAGCAAAACTCATTCCGTGGGAATAAAATGCATGGCATACATCTTTTAGTGGAAAGTGGGAATCGTCATATGGTTTTTCTACGAGTTCAAATCGAATATTTTCAGTCAGGAGGTCTTTATTTTGAATGAGTCGTTTGAGTCGATTCACTCGATCCATATTGGAAAAAGTATCGATTAAAGATTGTGGTGAAATATTGAATTTTAATAAACCCGGTGCCCCTTCGCATGCTATGATCAATTTTTCCAAAATCAAAAGTTCAATACGATTTAAATCTTGGTCGGATGGAATGTCATTGATCAAATCTTTATAACCAATATAAGCACCACCTCCAAGGAAAACTTCTCCTCCTTTCACAGCATAAGTTTTATCTTTTGGATTAAAAATAACTGTGGGTTGGATCATGGCTTCATGGACTGATCCAGATATATATGTATTGGCTTTGTTATAATATGTCCAACTCCAACGTACTAAATTGTCGTTAAGGTTTTTTTCAGAGGATTTATAGAGTTCTTTATAAATTTCATCACTATCGGAAATGTAATTAGATTGGGTTCTTGAAACCCCAAAATGAAATGATAAAATTTTATTTTGTAAACATTGTTGTTGGAATTTACCAACTGAATTTTCTATATTTGGAAATCGTTCAATGTCCCATTCGAAAAGCGGAGAGATTCCCATAATTAAAATATTCTGTTTTTCTATGTAATGAAATCCAAAACTAATGTCTTCTAAATCCAAACAGGAATAAAAATCGGTTCGCAGTAGATCTAAAAAATCTGTGAGTTCGATGCCGGTAATGTTTTCAAAACGAATGAGGAAAAGAGGTTTCCCTTGGTTCTCTTGGATAAAATGTTTTTTAAACACGTCCAAGTCCTTCATACCAAAATAATAGGGACCTGTTAAAAGTTGATTTTTCAAATGTAGCCTTCGTATATGAATTGATTCTCTAACGACTTCTTGTAAATTTATGAGAATTCAAAAGAAAAGGCAACAAGGATAGTAACTTATGTTTAGTTTTATTTGGTTTTTACTGATTGGTCTTGTAGCAGGTTGGCTTGCTGGTCGTATTTTGCGTGGAAAAGGATTTGGACTGATTGCCAATTTGGTGATCGGTGTTGTCGGTTCCTTTTTAGGAGGGATTGTATTTCGGTTTTTTGGTTTTAGTACAAATAACCTGATTGCGGAACTCATCGTGGCAGTGGTGGGAGCCATTCTACTCATCTTCATCGCAGGAATGATCAAAAAAAGATAAACCTATGGGAAAGATTCTCTTGTAGGATGTATCCCTTCCAAGTTCAGAAATGACAGGGCGACATAAATCGTCCTATCATTTTGCTGTCACTACTTCATGTCAGAATTGACTCGAACCGCTGGTAGGTTAATCGAGTTCCACTCCATCACCTAACTCAAAGTTAGAACTCACACCTTGGACGTCGTCATTGGCTTCTAAGTTATCAATTAACTTCATGATCTTTTCTGCTGTTTCTTTGTCGTTCACTTCAACAGTGGTCATGGGAATGTATTTTATTTCCGATTCTTCCATATTCAGACCTTTTGTGGAAAGGGCCGATTGAACCGCTTCGTATTCAGCAGGAGCTGTGATCACAGTATACATTCCATCATTGACTTGGATGTCTTCGGCACCGGCACCTAGTGCTAGATCAAAAAGAGCTTCTTCGGAAATTTGGTCTGCCTTGAGTGTGATTTGCCCTTTGCGCTCAAATAGGCGAGAAACCGCGCCTGCGTTGGCAAGGGAACCACCAAGTTTGGTTAGAATGCTTTTAATTTCAGGAGTAGTACGGGATTTTTTATCAGTGAGGACATCCACCATAATGGCAACTCCACCGAGTGCGTAACATTCATACAGACACTCTTCATAGACCATACCTTCCAAACCACCTGTTCCCTTTTTGATAGCCCGTTCGATATTGTCTTTTGGCATGTTGGCAGCCTTTGCTTTGGTGACCGCTAGGCGAAGTCTTGGGTTTCCTTCTTGGTCTCCACCACCTTCTTTGGCAGCTACGGAAATTTCTTTGGCAATCCTCGTAAAGATGGCCCCTCTTTTCGCATCAATGGCCCCTTTTTTTCTTCGAATCGTCGCCCATTTCGAGTGTCCTGACATTGTTTTCTCCCAAGGCTAGGATTTTGGATTCAAAAGATTTTTCAACAGATTTAAGTCATCCTAGTTTCTTGACTCAGAGAGAAAATTCCAAAGTACTGTAAAAAAACATCTATAAGGCACACCATGATTGATTTTTCTATCACCGATGAACAAAAAGCCCTCCGCGATTTAGCTAAAGATTTCGCCAAAAATGAAATGATTCCCAAGGCGGAACACCACGACCACACAGGTGAGTACCCCAAAGAAATTTTAAAGAAAGCTTTTGATGTAGGTCTGATGAATATGCATATTCCAGTAGAGTATGGTGGATCAGGTCTTGGTGTTTTGGACGAACTCATTGCCTCGGAAGAATTATTTTATGGATGTTCCGGGATGGCAACTGCCATCCTAGCCAACAATCTTGCACTCGCTCCAGTATTGTTAGGTGCAGATGATTACGTAATGAAAAAATTCGTACAACCAATGACGGAAACTTTTACTCTCGCTGCATATGCGGTCACTGAACCAGGTGCCGGATCGGATGTAGCTGGGATCCGAACCACAGCAAAACGAGTGGGTGATGAATACATCATCAACGGATCCAAAATGTGGATCACAAATGCAGGTCATGCAGATTGGTTTTTTGTTTTAGCAAAAACAGATCCAAATGCCGGCCATAAAGGTATGACAGGCTTTATCGTAGATGCCAAAACTCCAGGAATCATCATCGGTAAAAAAGAAAAAAATATGGGACAACGTTGTTCCGATACTCGTGGTGTTACCTTTGAAGATGTAAAAGTTCCCAAAGAAAACATGATCGGAAAAGAGGGTGAGGGATTCAAAATTGCCATGGGTGCTTTTGACAAAACTCGTCCTGCTGTAGCGATTGGAGCCGTGGGTGTGGCTCGTTCTGCACTTGACCATTCCATTCGATATGCAAACACGCGTAATGCGTTCGGAAAACCAATCTCTGTGAACCAAGGTGTTAGTTTTATGATCGCAGAAATGGCTCGTGACATTGAAGCAGGAAGACTTCTCTGTTGGCAATCGGCGTGGCTAATCGATAACGGATTTAGAAATACCTACCAAGCATCCATTGCAAAAGTATTTTGTGCAGATATGGCAATGCGTGTGACAACAGATGCAGTACAAATCTTTGGTGGTTACGGATTCAACGAAGAATACCCAGTAGAAAAATTGATGCGTGATGCAAAGATTTTCCAAATCTACGAAGGAACTTCACAGATCCAACGTGTGATCATTTCCAAATTTCTGAATGACGGAGTTGGGATCGAAACTCCTAACGCATAAAAATTTGGATTTAGGACAAGTGGGTTGGATTCCAATTCCACTTGTCCTCTCCTAGTATGTTTCTTCTCATCGACAACTACGATTCATTCACTTATATTCTGTACCAATACCTGAACCAAATCACACCGACAACTGTAATACGCCATGATGAAGATTTGCCGGCAGATTTGTATGAAAAATACAAAGCAGTGGTTTTATCACCTGGTCCTGGGCTTCCTAAAACTTCTGGAAAACTAATCTCTCATTTACAATCCTTCTATGAATTTTTGCCAGTTCTTGGTATTTGTTTGGGTCACCAAGCTTTGGCAGAAGTCACTGGTGCCAAACTCGAACAAACAAGAGACATATTCCATGGACGCCCTTCCGAGATTATCCACAATGGCCAGGGTGTCTTTAAAAACATCCCCAATGGATTTATGGCCAACCGGTACCACTCTTGGGCTGTGTCGAAAGTTTCTTTGCCTAATGAATTGGAAGTGACAGCCGAAACAAAGGATGGAGTCATAATGGGAATTCGTCACAGAAAATGGAATAAGGTCTTTGGGGTTCAGTTTCATCCAGAATCCATTCTCACCGAACATGGGGAAACCTTACTTCGTAACTTCTATGAGGAAGTCATCACATGAAATATTTTTTTAGACTTTTGTCCTATTCTGTGCATTACCGAGAACGATTTGTATTGGGGCTTGTGTTTGCACTTTTGACAGCTGTTTTGAATGGTATTTCTTTAACTGCACTGATTCCCTTATTTGATTCGTTAGGTGGAGACAAAAATAATCGCTTTCACTTAGATTTAACTCTTCCTGAAAAAACAATTTTAGTCCAAGAGGTTCTTTTAGGGACTGATAGTTTGGATGGATTGGAACGAATCAAACGTCTGATCATTTCCGCAAAACTTCAAATCAACGAATTCACAGAAGACATGGAGCCAAAGGAAGTAGTCTGGGCAGTTTGTATTGCAGTTTTTCCACTATATCTTTTAAAACTAGGGACTTATCTTCTATCTGTTTATTGCATCGCTACCGCTGGGTATAAGGCCGTTCGAGACATTCGCCAGGAACTATTTCAAAAAGTCCAAAGGTTGCCACTGACTTATTTTTATAAGGAAAAAACGGGACTCATTATGAGTCGGGTCATCAATGATGCTGAAATTGTGGCCGCTGTTATTTCAAGTAACTTACGTGATGCGGTCATCAATTTCTTTTATGTAGTCACTCATTTAATGATTCTGATTTATTTAAATTCAGAATTATTACTCCTCGCTTGCCTCACAATTCCTGTGGTGATTATGCCGGTGACTTTGTTTACACGAAAAATTTCTTCCTCTACGGCAAGGTTCCAAGAAAAACTCGCCGACCTCAATAGCCATATCCAAGAATTCATTTCAGGGATCAAGGTCATCAGAACCTTTCGCCAAGAGAAACAAGATCTTAAAAAATTCGATAACATCAACTATAAGGTGTACCGAAGGACTTTTAAGGGGCAGTTTTACTTACAGATGGCACCAAGTCTTGTGGAACTTACATCTTCCATCGTGGTGCTTGGTTATTTTGCGATGGGGGCCAAATTTATATATTCAGGTAAGTTCACACAAGGTGAATTTATGGCCTTCCTGCTTACCTTGTTATTTTTACTCCGCCCCCTCACCCAACTTTCACAAATGGTAGGAAAAATCACCCAAGCCAATTCAGCAGGGAAAAGGATTTTTGAAATCATCGATCGTGATCCGGAAGTGGTTGAACATGGAGATGAAGTTGTCCTCGAAAAAATAGAGAAGGGGATTCAATTTGATGACATTCATTTTTCTTATCCAGGAACCAACCAGGAAGTTTTAAAAGGAATCAACTTGGATATCAAACTGGGTGAAACCTATGCCTTTGTTGGAACCAGTGGATCTGGTAAATCAACACTTATGGACTTAATCCCCCGGTTCTTTGATCCAACTGCAGGAAAGATCTGTATTGATGGGATCGATATTCGTAATTTCTCTCTTAACTCTCTGCGTAAAAAAATTGGAATTGTCACTCAGGAAATTTTTCTCTTTCACGGAACCATTGCAGATAACATTGCTTATGGGACGGGAGCTGCAACACGTAAGGAAGTTGTTCGTGCGGCGCGTCTTGCCAATGCTCATGATTTTATTACCAATATGGAAAACGGTTATGATACCGTCATTGGAGTGCGTGGGCTTGACTTAAGTGGGGGCCAAAGGCAGAGGTTGGTGATTGCCCGTGCTTTGTTACGAAATGCAGAAATTATGATTTTAGATGAGGCAACCAGCGCTCTTGATGCAGAATCCGAAAGGTTGGTGAGTCGCGCTTTGGAACGTCTTTTTAAAAATAGAACCACCTTTATCATTGCCCACCGTCTTTCCACCGTACGCCGTGTAAAAAATATTGTTGTGATTGAAGAGGGTGAGATCAAGGAACAAGGGGATCATGATTCCTTACTTTCTCAAAACGGAATTTATAAAAAATTATACGATAGTCAATTTGCGGAAGCGGAGATCCAAATATGAAAAAAGTTTTAATCGTTGATGATAATGATCGTTATGCGAATAATTTAAAATCATATTTCGACTCCAAAAATATATCCTCGGATCGTGCTGTGGATGCAAAAGAAGGATATGACCTTTTTTCAAAAAATCCAAACTATGATATGATTGTTTCGGATGTGACTATGGAAACCCAAACATCAGGGCTTTGGATGATGCGCCAAATTTATAAATCTGGTTACAAGGGAGTTCTAGTGATTGCTTCCACTGGTTTTGACGTGTTTGGTGTGATGCCGTTTTCTTCTTTGTTTTTACCTTGGTTTTGTGGGCTTCATTGGATGATCCCCAAAGTCCCACTCAAACAAGGTACGGTGGAATGGGTTCCCACCGCTCTTTCTAAAGGAAAATCTATTCCTTTCTAGGGACTTTAATCTCTTCAATTGGGTTGAAGAGATTATTGTGTTTTCCTTTTTTCAAATTGGAATATTTTCCAGAGTTTCCATCACTTCCTAACTGTTTCACTTCAATAATGTCTAGTTTTGGATAAAACACCCAACCAGTGACAAACGCTCCCTGAGCACCAGGTAGAGTGGATTCCATTTTCACTTGGATGTATTTATCAGTTAAAATATCTTCTCCGATTCGAACCGCAAATTCCTTTTTCGTTTCAGAAAGGATTAAACCAATTTCTTTATTTTTAATGTAAGACACCGGTCTTGAACGTTCGTTTGGTTCTGCTCGAAGATAATCATCTTGGACTAAGATGATTGCATATTTGCCAAAAGCTTTGCGACGAAGTAATGATTCCCCAATTCGTTTATTTAATTTTTCATCGGTTTGGGATTCATTCAATCGAATGAGAGCAAATGTGGCGGAGAGGGTTGGATTTTTGCTAATTTCATCAACAGCCATTAGTGCAAGACTTGGTTCTTCTACCACAACTCGTTCTAAAATTCTTAGGCTTTCTCGACTTCCATGGATGGCCAATGCTTCGAGTGCCGCTTCTTTGATTTCATTATCGTTTGACTTTAAAAATTTATCAAAAATTTCAACATCAGCATCTAATTTATGATAAGCGAGACCTCGGAGTGCGCCCGAAACAATCACAACATATTCGGAAGCAAGACCGGTTGTGAGAATCATTTCCCTTCCGGCTGGGTCTCTTGTTTTTCCAAGACCTTCATAACTTACAGCAATCACTTCTGGATCTTCTGCTTTCGTTCCTGCGATAAAATAAGATAGGGATCTTTTGTCTCCAAGATCAGACAATGCTTTATAAGCAGCAGGTCTTACTTGGTATCCGTCTTTATCGATAGCATTCTGTAAACTGACCCGGCCTGCTTTCAAACGACCCAGTGCAAGAGCCGCAGCAGACCGAACACGTGGAATAGGATGTGTGGATAAAATCTTTTCTAGTTTCTGAGGTTTGCGGTAATATTCCCATTGAAATACTTGGACTAGTCCATTCCGGATTTGTTCCGTATATTCCCTGTCTTTTTTTTCTTCATCAGAAAGAACTTTTTCCTCTTCTTTTTTGACTAGTTCATTGATTTGTTCATTCGCTTTGGCTTTTCCTGTAACTTTTGTTTTGCGATTGAGTCTTTTAATTGAAATTTTTGAACTTGTATCTTCTTTTTTGAAAATGATTTTTTCCGGTTTTTTCTTCGGTTCCTCAACTGGAGCAATCACAGGATCTGCCACAACAGGTTTAGTCTCTGCTTCAGTTACTTCTTTTCCCTGGTTGTAGTTCCCTGAGTCAGATCTTAAATGCCGGATCGCATTTTGGATTCCAATGGCTTTTGAATTAAATTCTTTAAGTGAGTCTAAAATATTACCTAATTCATAACTCACACGACCGATTGCTGGCCCATCAAAATCATTGGGAGTGCTATCAATTAAGTCTTGGTTTGTTTGTAAAAGTCCAGGAAGTTTGGATACTATTTGAGGAAGATCTTCTTCCAAATAGGCGGCGGCCTGCATTTCTTTAGTAACAGGCTCTCCTACAGTCTTTTTGCTATCAGCACGAAGGGCAACATTTTCGCCAAATTCTAATAGTGCAATGGCCTTATGTGCTTCTTGTATAAAATCATCATATTTACGATTATTAGTGACAGGGATGATCACATTTTTTGTTTTATGAGGATCTAAATCACTTCCTTGGTATTCTTTATACTTTGGTGAAACGTCTGTTAACTGGTATGGTTTGGAACTGGAACAACCTATCAACAGAACAAGGACCACCCATAAACTGCTCTTCCAAATTATGTCTTGACCCTTTTGAAACATCTGATAGCCTACTTCCATACTTTGAATATCGGATACTTACTATAAGTAAAATTAGCGGCAATCTAGCTGGTCTCAAGCCAAACCAGTTAAAAAAGTTAAAATCTCTCTCAGAAAGGCGACTTCGGGAGGATTCTATCATCTCCATGGACCTCGCAAGGCTTGTGGGTGAGATTTCAGTGGAAATTGGTAGGCAGGTCGGACTCCTCATCGAAAGGACAGGTTATGTCACTCATTTGATTGTAGGGAATGACCACTCCATCGAAATTCCTCATTTGGACCGTTATCGCGTTGCCCATTCCAGGCTTCGCGGCCTTCGACTCTTTCACACACACCTCAAAGAACATCCGTTAAACCAAGAAGATTTGATGGACCTTGTCCTCAATCGATTTGATTCCATCACGGCCGCTTGTGTAGGTTCTGATGGAATTCCCAAATTCTTTTTTTCTGCCTTTATCAATCCAGATCCCGATGCAAAGGAACCTTGGATCCTTTCTCCCAAACAATACCCAGGCCAGTTGAAGTATGGATACTCGGAACAAGTGGAAGCACTGGAATCAGAATTCACAAAAAAAACTTCCAACCTCAAAGAATCACAAAAAGAAAACCGAGCTTTCCTTGTAGGTGTGTATGATGTTAGGAAGATGAAACGATCTCCAGAACATTCGATGGCAGAACTCAAAGAACTTTGTCGCACAGCTGGAATCCATGTTGTAGATACCTATGTCCAAAAAAGAGATCCCGATCCCAGAACTGTTGTGGGAAAAGGTAAGTTACAAGAAATCATTTTAACTTCAGTTCACAAAGACATTGAACATTTGATTTTTGATCTGGAACTCACACCTTCCCAGGCCAAAAAAATCTCTGATGCAAGTGATTTAAAAATCATCGATCGCACCCAACTGATTTTAGATATCTTTTCCAAAAATGCAAAATCAAGAGATGGAAAACTACAGGTAGAACTGGCCCAACTCAAATATTTAAAAAACCGACTTTCGGAATTGGATGACAATATGAGTCGCCTAACGGGCGGTATTGGTGGAAGAGGTCCCGGAGAAACTAAGTTGGAAATTGGAAACAGACGTGTGGAAGAAAAAATCACTCGTTTGGAAAATGAACTAAAAGACCTCAAACGCCGTAGGGAATTAAACCGTAAGGCTCGTTCTAGAAACGAAATCCCCATTGTGGGAATTGTTGGTTATACGAATGCCGGAAAGTCAACACTGCTCAATGCCCTCACCAATTCGACTGTCATTGCCGAAGACAAATTATTTGCGACTTTGGATCCTACAACTCGTAGGATTCGTTTTCCAGAAGAAAGAGAAATCATTATTTCTGACACTGTGGGTTTTATCCATGACCTTCCGCCAGACCTTTCCCAAGCCTTTAAGGCAACTCTTGAAGAATTAGGGGATGCGGATTTATTACTCCACGTGGTCGATTCCACAAATGCAAATTATGCGGAACAAATGGAAGCTGTGGATACAATTCTCAATTCATTACAATTGAATGAAATTCCGAGAATGGTTGTTTTTAACAAAGCAGACGGGTTGGATGAGGAAACAAGAGCCTCCTTCGAAAAAAACGAAGCACTCCTAGTTTCTGCGGTAACCCGCGAAGGTCTTTCTCAACTTTTGGATTTAATTGAAGAAGAACTTTGGAAAAAAAAGGAACCGAGTCCGCAGGTTACGGTTCCCAGTTTGTAATGGCTTCTTGTTTGGTATTAAAAATCTGAACCTTCTGCGGTAAATCCATTAGCCGAATCACATTTTCTAGAAAATGATTGAGCCCACCAATCATAATTTTTCCATGATGGCTTTCTACTGTTTTGATGATACCGATGAGTGTCGCTACTCCAATGCTGTTGATATAATCCAATTTGGTTAATTCCAAAATGATATTAAACACAGAATCTCTGAAGATCACGGATATATTCCGATTGATCTCATATGCATTGGTATTGGTGATCTGGCCCACAAAGGAAACAACCAGAACTCGTTCTCCTTTGATATCAATGAATTCTGTTTTGAGATCCAGGGAGGGAAACTGTAAATCCGCCATGGCGAGTTACAGTTTTTCCAAAAGCCGGATGGCCACAGTTTTCTGTTTGATGATGGTCGACATAGTATCAATTTCCTGCAGAGATTTTTGAAATTCCCCTTCCGTCGCTCCGTGTGTGACAACAATCACAGACACAGGTTCTGAAGTGGACTCCTTCTGTTGGACGGATGCAATTGAAATATTATGACGGCCAAGCACCTGAGAAATTTCAGCAAGAACCCCAGGTTTGTCCACAGTGGAAAAACGTAGGTAATAACGAACCAAATTGTCAGGCTCTGGAAATGCTTTCGCTTCCGGAAATAGATTATTTTCTTTTGCGATATCTTTGCTCCCGAGTCGGGATGCGTAGTAAATGATGTCAGAGAGAACTGCACTTGCAGTAGGCATTCCCCCAGCTCCCTTTCCCGTGATCATTCCTGAATCGGCTTCTTTAGTTTTATAAAAAACTGCATTGGATTCATTCATCACATTTGCCAAAGGATGGTCGAGAGGAACGAGAGTCGGATGGACTTTGGTGAGAACACCCGCCGAACTTCGTTTAGAGATTCCTAAAAGTTTAATTCGGTATCCAAGAGAAAGTGCGGACTGGATGTCCAAAGATTGTAGATCGGAAATTCCTTTTACGGAAAGGGAAGCGAACGAAACGTACTCACGGAAGGCAAGACTTGCAAGCAAACTGATTTTATGACCAGCATCGATCCCTTCTACATCGAAGGTAGGGTCTGCTTCTGCAAATCCGAGTTCTTGTGCTTTTTTGAGTGCAATTGCATAATCCCAGGCCTCTTGTTCCATTTTGGTTAAAATAAAATTTGTGGTTCCGTTTAGGATTCCGCAAATGACTTCAAATTCGCAAGAAGAGAGTCCATCTCGTAAAGTACGGATGATGGGAATGGAACCGGCCACTGCTGCCTCATAACCAAGCTCAGCACCGGTTTTTGCAGCGATCGGATACAATTCCCGACCTTTTTCGGATAACAACGCCTTATTGGCCGTGATGACGGTTTTACCATTTTCTAATGCGGAACGAACCGCTTGGTAAGCTGTTTCCGTTCCGCCTATCAATTCAACAATCATATCGATATCCGAACGATTTGTAACAGATAGTACATCGTCTGTTACTGGAGCGTTCGTTTTACCTTGGAGTTTTCCCGGGCTACGGGTGGCAATGGTCGTTAGTTGTAAGTTGATTCCATAATGACGTTGGATTTTTTCTCGGTTTTTATCCAAGAGTTGGAGTAAGCTAGTGCCGACAACTCCGGCACCCAATAGACCAATACGAACTTCTTTCATCTAGGATCACGATTTCTTAGGAGAAAGGGAAACACACTTAAAAAAAATTTAAAAAAAAACAAATTTGAGAAGAAGTTCTTCAGCTTTTTTTGTTTTTATGTGATAACTATAATTAGAATTGTCTCGGCAATAAGGATTATCATTATGGCAACGAAAAAATCATCATCTGCCGCTAAGAAGAAGGCTGTTAAAAAAGCGGCTAAGAAAACAAATACGGTTAAGAAACAATCTACAAGAAACGAAAGTGCATCGCTTTTCAGAAACGATGAGTCCGCGCAAGTTTCCCTTCAATCCCCGGTATCTCATTCCGAAGGATCATCCCAAACAAAAGAATCAGGAAATGGAGTGTATCTATTTTTGGTTCTCGCCGGAGTACTTGCGATCGGGTACTTAGGATACGTGAAATATTTCAAAACAAAGGCACAAACTCCAGTGGCGACCGCTTCTGTTCCAGCAGATGCACAAACAAAACCAGTGGCTGCAGAACCTGAGAAAAAAGCAGAAGAGGCTCCCGCTGCAGAAGAATCTACTGCTGGGTTCCTAGTAGACAAAGTAGCTTCTAAAAAATGGTCAGAAGCAGCTGCGTATTGTAAATCAGTAGGTGGTGTGGTTCCTTCTAAAGATGATCTCGTAAAATTTGCTGCAACAGCTCCAAAAGAGATCAAATCTAGCGAAGAGAAATATTGGACCAAAACTGAAGTGGACAAGAAGTCCGGTTTGGCTTACCGTTTTTCTAACGGAAAGGCTCCCAAAGTAGACAAAGCTACTTCTTTGAAAGTTCTTTGTAAAAACTAATCTCTAACGAGAGTTCGATTGGATCGGGGCTAGAATTTCTCTTCTGATTTTGTCTGCAAGATCAGAAGAAGCAAACATCTTCCCCGATGCATCTGTTAAATAGAAACTATCTTTGGCCCGGCCTGTTTCAAAGTCCGTTTCAATGGTCGCACTACGAATGTTAATTTGGTTTTGCATTAAAATGCGAGATACATAATACAACAAACCTCTTCCCGCACTACTTTCCAAATACAGACAAGTTTCATTTCGTTCGGGAAGATCGCTAAAAATAAATTCTGGAGTTTCACGAAAGAAGGTCGCAACGGCTGGTTCTTGGATTTGTAATTTCTCCAAAATTTCTTCAAACTTGGTATTTTTGGAAAATAAGGAATCCATCATCATTCCAAGTTTGAATGCGGCCTGGGTCGTATCCCCGCCATCTGCTTGTAAAATGAACGAATCGATTGTAAATTCTCTGCCTTTCTCAATAACTGTACTAAGTTCGCCGGAAAGGATGTCCATTTTAAGTGCATAAATGATCGTAGCGATTCGGTGGAACGTACCAATCTGGGTAGAATCCGTTTTGAGGGAAATTAAGATATTTTCCTTCTCTCGTTTGTACTGAAACTCGATCAATTTCGCATTTTCCTTTCCCACAGATTGTATACATGCACAGGAAATTTCAATCAAAAGGTTTCTGCAAAATAGGCCGATGATGATAAAAGACAGTATGAAAAACTTGTTAATGATTCTATTCGTTTGGGGAATTGTGATCTCACCCTTGGTTTCACAAGAGGAAACTTCGGAAGAATCACCTTTTGCATCGACTAAAAGGAAAGTTCAACTTTGGAAAGGCGAAGTGGTCGGTGTTTATAAAAATAGACTTTGGATCAAAGTTCGAATTTATCGTAACCAAAGGATTTCCAAACTTTCACTTGCTGAAATTAAGTCTCTATTTGCTGATACAAAGGAATTTCCCGTGTATCAAAAACTTACCAATATCAAACAAGGGTCTCTTGTGGTTCGAGATACAGTTTGGGAAGAGAAACATATAAATAAAAAAAATCAATTCATTGAAGTGGTGTTAGTAGGTGATTACAAACCTGATCTAGATTCAAAAATGAAAGAGATCACAACAGACGCTTATATTTCTAGTTATATTGAAGAAGATTTTTTTACAGAACCAGATGCTTTTTTTAAAGGAAGATTTACTCCCCCTAGAAAAACTGTTTTTCATCCTAAGGATAGAAAGGAGATGGTTCTTGTTACCCGAGGTCTTTTTTTATACGGCCAAGGAACGGATCCTTCCAGTGATAGTTTTAATCCTTATTTTTTAGAACCAAAACCTTCCAGCTTAAAAGAGATCCCATCCTTTTACATTGATAAGTATGAAGTCACAAATGCAGAATATGCTTATTTTCTAAAACAGACAAATACCCAAAGCCCCCCTCATTGGATAGGTGGAAAATATCCCGAAGGAGAAGGGGACTTTCCTGTGGTCCATTTGACTTATAGGGAAGTGGAGCGGTATGCAAGTTGGGTGGGAAAACGCGTTCCTACAGAATGGGAATGGGAAAAAGCGGCCCGTGGGCCAGGTGTGATTGAATTCACCAACAGAGATGAAACCTTAGGTTACCAAATCATTGCGACCAAATATCCTTTTGGAGATGAATACGATTCTTTATATTGCAATACAAGAGAATCAAAAATTGGGAAAGCTCAGTCTGTATTAGAATTATCCACAGAGGGCGCAAGTCCCTATGGAGCAATCGGAATGTGTGGCAATGCACCGGAATGGACATCCAGTGATTATCAATTGTATCCAGGACATCATATCAAAAACTTTTCTTTTGGAAAAATTTACAAAGTAGTTCGTGGCGGTTCATATTCCGACTCAGCGAAAAATTCGACGGCAACGGCTAGATCTTACGGTGGGATTCCCAACCTATCCGAAGATAGGCGAGCAGGATTTCGATTGGTAATGGATTACCGTGATTAATTTACTTACAGATGGCTTCGGATTTTTTTCCGAGTTTTTTGCAGATCTTTCCTAGAACTTCTTGTTCCTCGGGTGATAAAACAGCGAACTCTGAAGTGATCCGTTTTACATGATCAGGGAAAACTTGTTCAATGAGTTTTTTCCCATCGTTTGTTAGGTGGACAGAAATAAACCTTCTGTCTTCCACCCCTCGGACACGCTCCACTAAACTTCTTTTTTCCAAGTTATCGATCACAAGTGTGATGTTTCCTGTACTCTTTAGAATTTTGTCCCCAAGTTCTTTTTGGCAAAGTGGTCCCAAATGGTACAAGGTCTCCAAAACTCCAAACTGACTTTCTGAAATATTCCATTTGGTAAATTCAGAAATGAGTCGGGAAGATAGAGACTCGGCAGCTCGTTTCAACTTAATGAACGCATCCAGCGCCTGTACTTCTTTTTTAGATCCTTTGAATTTTGTTCCCATTAATTTAATATCAAACTATCAAATCTTAAACCAATTGTCAACTGCTTTCTTGGCTCTTTTGGAAAAGTTCTTTCATGAGCCGAAGTGTCCCTGTCAGTCCTAAAACCACAGAGGAAGCAGCAACACCACCCATTAGGGCACCTGCCACTCCAGGAGAGCAGGCATCCGCTCCCGTTAGGTAAAGATTTTTGATCGTTGTCCTCACACCTAACCATTCTTGTTTGAACCGTTCCGGTGTACAGGAAAGTCCATAAATGGACCCTTCTTTATGTCCGGTAAAAAATTCCGTAGTGATGGGCGTGGAGAGTTCTGTGAATTCGATTAAATCGCGGAACCCAGGAAATCGTTTTTCTAAAAATTCTAACATCCCTTCGGTGATGGTTTCTTTGAGTTGGCTGTATTCTTCTCCCCGTTTTTTCCAAGGTTCGTCTTTCCATTTGGCAAATAGAGAGTAGTCGGCAAAACTAATCGCTTCGGCAGTGTGGCCTTCTGCTTCCGGGTTTTTTAAAGAAGGAAAGGAAAGATACATCATAGGAGGTTTTCCCTCCGCCAAATCATTTCGTTTCGCATAACTAGCGTCATGGTTTATGTCAGGGAAAATCCAATGATTTTCTCCGTGGAATCCGAGTTTTGTCGGAGATTCTTTAAACCCAATATACAACGTGATGGATGTCGTCCCTTGTGTGCTAAGAGTTTCCAAAGGTTTTTGAAAGGAAGAGGAATATTCTTTTGGTAATAGTTTGTTGTAAGTGGTATAAGCACCAGCATCCGAAACAATCACATCAGCAAAAAATTCCTGTTCAGAAAAAGTTTTACCTTTTTGAACTTCTACTTTCACACCAATCGCCTTGTCTCCTTCGAGTAGGATTTCTTTAACCGTATGGAGGATTTTTAAGCTCCCACCGTTTTCTTCCACAATCGGTTCAATGGATTCGACAATTTTGGACGAACCACCAATTGGAAAATAACCACCATTAAAGTAATGAGCCACAATCATGGAATGAATAGCAAAGGAAGATGTAGCTGGAGGCAGACCGTAATCACCCCACTGTGAACAAAGAAGTGCCCTTAAGTTTTCATCCTGAATGTGGGTATCCATATATTCTTTGGTTGTGATATAAGGAGTGGGGATATGGTTTAAGTTTAAAAACTTGGCTGCCTTTTCAAATACGGATGGTAAGGCTTTGAGAGTAAAATGCCTTCCAAACCATTGGGTAAAGATTTCGACATCCCGAAAGTATCTGTCAATGGCTTCGGATTCTTGCGGAAACTTAAGTTTTAAGTCCGATACAAATTTTTCTTTTTTTCCATACACAGGAAAACTAAAACCGGGATAATCGAAAACTTCGAATGGCTCTTGCATTTTGTTCCACTTCACACCTTTTTTTGTGATGGAATCAAAAAGAGTTCGTAACATCGAACCTTCCCCCAAGTCCCCAATATAATGAATTCCCACATCCCATTCAAACTTTCCAAGTCGTTTAAAGGTATGAGTGAAACCGCCTAACTTAAAATGACGTTCCAAAACGAGTACTTTCTTTTTGGCAACTTGAGAAAGGATAGAGGCAGCCGTGAGGCCACCTATACCAGAACCGATAATGATTACGTCATATTTATTTTCCATTAGTGGTACTTAGTCTCTACGGTGTATTCTACAGTGACGGTTTCGTTTGGTTTTAAAGGAACATCTGCATAAGCTCTTGTTGCTGATTCTTTTGTAAATTTATGAGAGGATTTTGTAATGGTCCAATCACCCCATAGGCTTGCATAAAACCGAACTTCGATTTCTTCTTTTTTTCTGTTTCGGATTTCTGCGGAGTAGGTTGATTTATCTCCACGAGAAAGTTTGAACACTTCGTTTGAGAGTCGTTTTCCATTTGCCACTACATCAAAGGCCTGGCCTGTTCGAATTTTCACTTCTTCGTTTTCAGGAGTGTGATCGATTGTATCTTCGCCTAGTAGTTGTTGTCTTCCTTTGGAATCTGCTTTGAAAACACGTATGGTTCCTTGTGGGAGAGGGCGACCTAAATTGTTTTTCTTCGCATTTTTAAAGATGTATTTGATGGTTGCGTTATTGAAATTTTTTTCATTTCCTTCATACATAGGTAGGTTTTCAAAAACAAAATACTTTTTGATTTCGATTCCTTCTGATTGAAAGAGTTGAACCTGTTTGGTTTGGTTGTAACCAATGTTTGTTGGCTGGTCCAAAGTATATAAATAATATTCAGACAAATTCTCTTGGTTGAATTCCGGTGCAGCGACAGATTCATCATACTCTTTCATCATTGTTTTTTTGACGGCGCGAGGTTGCATTGCGTAGGTGTTGCTTTGATTAGAAATTAAATTCACCTTTCCTGCCACGAGTTGCAAAGTTGCATTCTTAAATTCAGCGCCTGAGTTGTTATTCAAAGTCACCCAAGAGTTCAGTCCGCAGAGATTTTCTTCTTTATCCAAAACAAGGATATAATCAGCTGACCAACCAAGTCCATTCGTTTGGTAAGAAACTTCTAAGGTTTGGTCCTTTTCTAAATCGTTTTTCAATTTCCAAACGAGTGTAGGTTTCGCAAAAAGATTTTCAGGAATGGTAGGAACGGTCACTCGTCCGTTGTATCCAAGAGAAATTTCATCTCCAATTTTATACACTGGGTTTCCATTGTTTGAAATTAACGTCGCTTTGACGGATGTTGTTTTCTCTTTGGTTTCATTGTAAAGGGTGACTTCCTTGCCAATGTATTTGTCCATCAATCGTTCTGGTGAAATTAAATCGTATTCGTAGTTTTGTTCAAAGACTGTGAGTTTTTTAGGATCTTCTCCCTTCACTCGTACTGTTTGTGGGATGATTTGAGAAGGAACATCTTCGAAACGTAAAGTTCGAATTCCTTTTGATAAATTCAATTGACGAGTTTCCCTTACAAGGCCAATGCCTCCATTGTAAATGGTAACACTGACTGATTTGCGGTCCGATTGTGTGGACATATCAAAAGCAGAATCAGAGGTAACCCCTGCTGTAAAAATCAGAAGTGTGAGAGTGGTTAAGGACAATATTTTGGATTTCATGAATTCTCCCATGAGCATTCTACAGTCTTCGAATGTAAAAAACGAATGCAACCAAAATCGTTGGGGGAAAACTGCACTTTAAGAGGATTCATATGGCAAATGTAGTGAAAATCGGGGTCATTGGTGGAACTGGCCTATATTCAATTGATGGAATGGAAATTATCAAAGAAATCCATCCAGAAACTCCCTGGGGCAAACCATCTGACACGATAACCATTGGTCGTTTTAAAGGGAAAGAAATTGCGTTTTTGCCAAGACATGGAAAAGGACATTTTTTAAATCCGAGTGAAGTTCCGGCCCGAGCCAATATTGCCGCATTAAAACAGTTAGGCGTAGAAGAAATCATTGCATTTAGTTCTGTAGGAAGTTTACGCCAAGAAATTGCTCCAAGAGATTTTGTGATTCCTTCACAAATCATTGACCGCACAAAAGCACGGGCAGCAACTTTTTTTGAAAATGGAATGGTGGCACATGCTCCCTTTGCAGATCCATTTTCACCTGGCCTCGGTAACAAAGTAGAAGAAGCAGCAAAACTCATCAACCTTCCCATTCATTCCAACAAAACACTCATTTGTATGGAAGGTCCATTGTTTTCAACAAGAGCCGAATCTCATATGTACAGATCTTGGGGAGCAGATATCATCAACATGACTGTCCTTCCAGAAGCAAAACTGGCAAGAGAAGCAGAGATTCTTTACCAAATGGTTTGTATGTCAACCGATTACGATTGTTGGAAAGAAGATGAAGCTCATGTTACTTTGGAAATGGTTCTTGCGAACTTAAGTGCCAATGCAGACACAGCAAAGAAATTACTCTCTGCACTCATTGATCTTTTAGGAAAGTCAGATGACACGAGTCTTGTGGGGAGCACAAAGTTTTCGTTGGTGACTGCTCCTGAAAAGAGAAACCAGGAACAAATAAACAAATTAAAATATCTTTTTCCGACCTACTTTTAGTCTGAACTGACAGCTTGTTCCAAAGTGGGAAAAATTTGGAGCAGGCTTCTTAGTTTTGTTAATTCCAAAACGTATCTTACTTTTTCAGAAGGGGATATGATTCGAATGTATCCTTTTTGTTTCATCAGTCTAGAGTGAATTCCCAGACAAACTCCAAGTCCAGAACTATCAATATAACTGACTTGTTCAAAGTTTAAGAAAACATGATTGATTCCTTTGGAAATAAGAATTTCCAAATTTTCTTTCATCACCTGTGAATTGTATAGGTTGATTTCTCCTGACAATTCAAAGTAAACAGCAGTTTCTGGGAGGGGGACAAATCTCTGTTGGAGGACTTCCATTTTGAAATCTCCACTTTCAACTGTGTAATCACTCCAGTTTTCGATCATATCAAAACTTCCTTTACCCCGTCTGAAATTTGAAACTTGTAAAAGTCTATCGCAACGTTAAACTTTTGTTGATAACTTTTTTTCAAATCTTCTTCAATTTTAGAAAAATGGTCTTTGGTATCTAGTACGAGTACGCATCCACCGAATCCGCCACCAATCATTCTCGCACCAGTGACGCCTAGCCTCTGCAAAGAATCAACAATGAAATCAATTTCGGGACAAGAGACCTCAAATTCTTTGGATAAAGACCAATGAGTTTGAAATAGTGCAGAACCAACTTCTTTGAAATTACCTGATTCCAAATTTTCAATCACAACTTTGGTTCGTTCTCGTTCAGAAGTTACGTGTTTGGTTCTTTTTGTTTCTTCTTTTGTTAGGTGACATTGATCAATTTCGGAGTCTGAAAGATTCACATCGTACAATTGTGTAAAATTTGGATACTTTGCTTTAATTTTTACCAATGCCGATTCACATTCCGACCTGCGTTTGTTATAAGCACTATCTTTTAAACTATGTTTAACATTAGAGTTGATTAAATAAAATTCGTAATTTCCTAAGTCGAAGTGGTGGTATGTATACTTTAGAGTTTCAGTATTTAAGGAAATACAATCATCCTTTTTGCCTACCGCAATGATGAATTGATCCATGATCCCACATTTTGTTCCCACAAAATTATTTTCAGCTTTTTGTCCGATTAGTGCAATCTCCTCTCGAGATAACGAAAACCTGAAAGTTTCTTTGATCGCATAACCCGTGACCACTTCAAAAGCTGCTGAGGAAGAAAGTCCAGAACCCTGTGGAATATTTCCATCTACTAATAAATCGAATCCAGGAACAACATGGCCTTTTTTTTCAATTTCAAAAATGACACCTGCAATGTAGTCAACCCATGGAGATTTTGAATTTGGTGATAATGGTTTTTTGAGTTCTACTGTTTGATTATAGGAAACCGAATGCAAACGATAGTTTTGAGATTCATTGGGTCGCAATAATACTTGGACAAAAAAGTCAATGGCTGCAGGGAGAACAGTTCCACCCAAATAATCAACGTGTTCCCCTATTATATTGATTCTAGCCGGTGCCCGAAATAAACGAGGCGGTTGATTTGTTTTTCCAAATATTGATTCAAATTGATTCAAATTTTCTTTACTTCTAAAAGAATCCACTTCATCTTCCTTTCGATGCTATACTTTATTCAAGGACTGGTGCTATGTCGAACTTAAAAATTTCGGATAGATTTGCGAAATCTTTTCTTACTGAAACTCTGATTCAAAATGAATTGGAAAAGGCGGAAAAAGCGCGCCAAACCTTACTCCAAAAAACAGGACATGGAAATGAATTTTTAGGTTGGGTTGATCTACCAGGAAAAATTAGCGGGGATGATCTCCAAAAGATAAGAGTAGCCGCAGAAACCATTCAGTCCCACTCACAGTATTTGGTCGTTGTTGGAATTGGTGGTAGTTACCTAGGGGCACGAGCAGTGATCGAAGCATTAACTCCTGAATTTAGTGCTCCAGAGACTCAAAAGAAATCCGTAAAAATCATTTATGCAGGACATCATCTGGATGCTGATTATCATTCTCGACTTTTGGCTTTTCTGGAAAATAAAGAATTTTCCGTAAATGTTATTTCAAAATCGGGAACAACAACGGAACCGGCGATCGCCTTTCGTCTGTTACTTTCTCTTTTAGAACGTAAATATGGAAGGGAAAATGTAAAAAAAAGAGTTTTTGCAACGACTGACAAAGAAAAGGGAGCTTTAAAACAATTAGCTGATG